>NZ_KQ970235.1:599959-602860 GCF_001579025.1 Streptococcus oralis | reverse complement strand
CTCCCATCTTGGTCGTCATGAGGATGGCATGGTAAAAGCGGGCCGCTTCTTCATGCATATCATATAGAGCTTGATGGGGGGAAGCTTGTTGAGGACGAGACTGGACAGGCATAGCCAGTTGAATACCGACGCGCTCTCCTAAGAGCTGAACGGCTTCCATGAAGGACACGCCTTGGTATTCTTCGATAAACTTAAAGACATCTCCTGAACGACCACAGCCAAAACAGTGATAAAACTGCTTGTCTTCCACAACGTTGAAAGAGGGGGTCTTTTCACCATGAAAAGGACAGAGCCCTAAATAGTTCCGTCCAGCCTTTTGTAAAGAAATCACATCACCTATGACTTCCACAATGTTGGCATTGTTTTTGATTTCTTCAATGACTTGCTTGTCAACCATACACAATACCTCCATCTTATCATAGTTTCACGTAAACTAGTATAGCTTATTTCTGAAAAAAAGTAAACCATTTCATACGCTTTCCGTAATTCTCTTTGCCTTATTTTTCTAGATAGAAAGAGGAGATAAAAAACTCAGAAACACTTCCATGTTTCTAAGTTAATTTTCACTATTTTTTGATGATTATTTAACTCATCTATTCAAATAATTGATAGTAGTCTGAAATTTTCATCTTAGCTTTTTCTTCTTTATTGAGGTCTTGGATGATACGGCCTTCCTTCATGACTATCAGACGATTTCCATACTTCAGTGCATCCTCCATATGGTGGGTAATCATCAAGGCTGTTAGATGATCCTTGCTGACAAAGTCATCTGTTAACTCCATCAAGGCAACACTAGTCTTTGGGTCGAGAGCTGCTGTGTGTTCATCCAACAAGAGCAACTCTGGTCGCTTCAAGGTTGCCATCAAGAGACTCAAGGCCTGACGTTGTCCACCTGAAAGAAACTCAATCGGAGTATCTAGATGCTTTTCAAGACCATTTCCCACTTTTTCAATGGTAGCCTGAAACTCTCCCCGATGACTTGATAGCCTTCTAGGAAGGAGTCCTCTCTTCTCACCACGAAACTTGGCAATCAAGAGATTTTCCGCCACCGTCATACGAGGAGCCGTACCCATTTTAGGATCCTGAAAGACACGAGACAAGTACTTAGCCCGCTTTTCAGGTGAAAAATGCGTCACATCCTCCCCCATGATACGGATACTTCCACTTGTTAAAGGCAAGGTACCTGCAATAGTGTTAAAAAGCGTTGACTTCCCTGCTCCATTTCCCCCTAGGATGGTAATGAAATCATGTTCGAAAATTTCAAGAGAAACATCATTCAGAATGATTTTTTCCTCATTAAAGCCATTCGTGATGACTTTGGTGGCATTTTTTAATTCTACAATTGCTGTCATTTGCTAAACTTGACTCCTTTCAGGTATTTGCTTTTGAAGGTTGGAATCATAAGGCAAACTGCCAAAATCAAGGCGCTGTACAAACGAAGATAACTTGTATTAAACCCAAGAGCAATCACTCCCCAAACGAGGAACTGATAAGCAATAGACCCTACAACGATGGTCATGAGTCGCTCTGCCAGGGTCAAACTCTTGAACAAAACCTCACCAATAATCAAGCTAGCAAGCCCTACGACAATCACTCCAATTCCTCGAGAAACATCTGCATATCCTTCTTGTTGAGCAATTAAAGCCCCTGCAAGCGCAATGATCCCATTTGAGAGAACCAAGCCCATGAGTTCCATTCGTCCCGTATTGATACCAAAGCTACGAGCCATATCGGGATTGTCACCTGTAGCGATGTAGGCTTGACCTAGTTTAGTATCAAGGAAAAAGAGCATAAGGCCAATAATAAGAGCTACAAAGATTAATCCAGTCAGGAGTTGGTTAAGATCTGAATCAAAAGGCAAGACATCCTGAATTTGTTTAGTTCCAAGAAGCCCCAGATTGGCACGTCCCATAATCATGAGCATGATGGAATGGCAGGAAGTCATGACTAAAATCCCTGATAAGAGGGTTGGGATTTTTCCTTTGGTATATAAGAGACCTGTCGCCATTCCAGCTAGACAGCCCGCTCCTACTGCAGCTAAGGTCGCTAAGAATGGATTGACTCCCTGTGTTATCAAGGTTACAGTTACTGCTCCCCCAAGAGGAAAAGAACCTTCAGTAGTCATATCAGGGAAATTCAAAATTCGAAAAGTCATAAAGATTCCCAAACCTAAAATCGCCCAGACCATCCCCTGAGAAATAATGGATACTATCATAATCTTTCACTCATCTCTTTCTTTAGTAAAAATGGGAGGAGATGTGTCCAGCTCCTCCTTTATCTTTATTCAATCACTTGTCCTGCTTCTTTTAGAACGGACTCAGGAATGGTGATACCAAGTTCCTGCGCTAGTTTTTTGTTAATCACTGACTTACCAGTTGAAAAGACATTAACTGGCGTATCAGCTGGTTTTTCACCTTTCAAAACTTTGGCAATCATCTTACCAGTAGCCACTCCAAGATCGTGTTGGTCAACTACTACAGATGCTAATCCACCTGCTTCTACCATGGCAGTGGCACTTGGGTAGATTGGCTTTTTAGCTGTTTGGTTGCTTGAAACAACTGTTGAGAATGCGGATGCGATGGTGTTGTCAATTGGAACCCAAATCGCATCAACCTTACTTGTCATGACATTAACTGTTGAAGCAATTTCATTGGTTGATGGAACGGCAAATGTTTCGACTGTCAAACCTGCTTTTTCAGCATAAGCCTTGAATTCTTCAACTTGTGATTTTGAGTTATCTTCGCTACTTGAGTAGAGAGCGCCGATTGTTTTGACATTTGGTGTCAAAGTTTTAATCAATTCCACTTGTTGTTCAGCAGGGTTATGGTCTGATACCCCTGTGATGTTGCCACCTGGTTTTTTCAAATCTTTAACCAAGTTAGCACCGATTGGGTCTGTAAT
>NZ_KQ970235.1:594581-599937 GCF_001579025.1 Streptococcus oralis | reverse complement strand
ATAACAGGTAGGTCTTTTGTAGCACTAGCAAGTCCTTGAGCAGCTGGTGTCGCAATCCCAACAACAACGTCGTTTCCATTTGCTACCAATTGTTTACTCATGGTTGCAACCTTGCTCTGATCACCTTCAGAGTTCATAAAGTCGATTTTTACTTGGTCGTCCTTATAGCCTTCTTCAGCTAGTCCATCTTGAATCCCTTGGTAAATCAAGTCCAAGGATGGATGACTAACAAATTGAAGGACACCAACCTTAGCAACCTTTTGCTCTTCCTTAGCTGCTGGCTTGTTCATTGATGAATAAATCAAGCTAGCCACTACCAATACTGCTAATCCAGCGACAATTCCAATCAAACGTTTATTTTTCATTTTTCTTTCTCCTTAATTCTTTTACCTTAACTTGTTAAATCACATCATCAAGCGATGCCATCGTTTAAATTTCATAGGCTTTCCTCCCCATAGAAAAAGTCCTCACACAAAAAACTTGTGTGAGGACGTCGATGCGCGGTGCCACCTCAATTATAGGGAATATCCCTATCGCTCTTTCTCGCAATAACGAGTTGCACTGTAAGGTGTGCTCACCGAATTTTTATGATTTCAAATTCTTAAGTACATTCAGCCCAATTTCATCAATTTCATCTATCTGCTTTCACCAACCACAGACTCTCTAAAAAATGAGCATGATTACTTTCTGAATGTTTAAATTATATCATTTTTCAACTACTTGTCAAGCTTATTTTTAGAATTTTTTAAACAATTCAAAAACTTCCCCTTGAAAAAAGAGGAAGTTTGTAGAATATCAGCCAGAATTACGTAAACCAGTTGCAATTCCGTTAATAGTTGTATGGATCAGTTTTTCTTCATCTGCCGACAATTCTCCGCGACGTTGGCGTTTGATCAACTCCAACTGGATGTAGTTCAGGATATTAAAGTAAGGCATACGATAGTTTAGACTGTCTTTTAGGTAAGAGTTTTCTGCCAAGAGTTCGTCATAACCTTCGATAGCTAAAATAACGTCCTTAGTCAACTGCCATTCATCTAAAATAGTGTAGTAGATAGCTTGTACTTCTTCGTCTTCACAGAGCTTGGCATATTCAAAAGCAATGTTCATGTTAGACTTAGACAAGACCATGTCTACATTGGAAAGCAAAGATTGGAAGAAAGGCCAGTTTTGGTACATGTCTCGAAGGAACTCGATATTCTTTGGATCTTGATCTATAAACTCTTTAAAACTTGATCCCACTCCGTACCATCCAGGGAACATGACACGGCTTTGTGACCATGAGAATACCCAAGGAATAGCACGCAAACCGCCAATTTCAGTGATGGTCTTACGTGCTGCTGGACGCGAACCGATATTGAAGCTTGAAATAGCCTTGATTGGACTTGATTCAAAGAAATAGTCATAGAAGTGTTCATTTCCAAAGACCAAATCACGGTAGATATCGTAGCTGCGATCCACTACTTGGTCCATGATGGCTTCGTAACGATTTGATGTATTAGTATCACTCTTCTTCTTGGTAATCATACGGTTAATGGCTGCAGAAACCAACATTTCAAGGTTATAATAAGCAGCATCTTTGTTACCGTATTTGTTTCCAATGACTTCTCCTTGCTCAGTCAGACGGATACGGTCCTTAATAGACTTGAGTGGTTGAGATGTGATGGCTTCATAAGTTGGTCCACCACCACGACCCACAGTACCACCACGACCATGGAAGAAAGTAACCTTAACGCCAAATTCATCCCCAATAGCAGTCAGTTGTTGTTGCGCTTTATAGAGAGTCCAACATGATGATAGGTAACCACCATCCTTGTTACTATCAGAGTAGCCGAGCATGATTTCTTGGTAGTTGTCTTTTGAAGCAATCCATTTTTTAGCCAAGGGTAGAGAGAAATATCTTCTCATAGTCTCTTCTGAGTGATCCAAGTCTTCGATTGTTTCAAAGAGGGGAACAATCTGAACGCGGGCTTTTTGGGCATCCACCAAGCCGACTTCCTTAAGCATAATGGCTAGTTCGAGCATATCGGATACACTTGTTGCGTGCGAAATGATGGTTTGACGAATGACGTTTTCACCCAGTTTATCCTTCAACTTACGCGCAGCTTTAAAGATAGAGAGTTCTTTTTCAAGCAGTTCTGACTTTTCAGCATGAGTCGCTGAGAGGATACGAGGATCTTCTTCCAACTCTTTTAAGAGGAGGGCGCATTTTTCATCTTCAGATAGATCGCTATAGTGATCATTGATACCAGCAGATGCTAGCAATTCAGCCACACAGGCTTCGTGAACACTAGAGTCTTGGCGCATATCGATAGAAGCAAGGTAGAAACCAAAGATTTCGACAGCTTGCATCAACTCTACAAATTCTCCTGAAATCAGGTATTCTCCTTTGTTCTCAAGGAGAGAATCGCGAATGGCCAACAAATCTTGATAAAATTCATCTGCAGTGGCATATCTAGGTTGAAGGTCCTTGTCTTCAATGAGATAAGCCTTGGTTGCCTGCATCTTAGCTTGGATGTCAAAGAGGGCACGACGATAGAGTTCTTTTTCACGGTAAATCGAGTTATCTTGTGACTTCAGCGCCATCTCACGGACCTTGTCGCTGACATTCACGATGCTGGTTGAAAGTGAAAATTCACGATAAAGATTATAAATCTTTTCATCATAGTAGTTCATGATGACTTCGCACTGAGTCAAGGCTGATTTGTTAAGAGTTTCTGCAGTTACGAAAGGATTTCCATCACGGTCTCCTCCGATCCACATCCCCATGGTAATCGGTTTTGGATGCTGAAGCTCGATACCTTGTTCTTTAGCTAGTTTCTTATACTCTGCCGTCAAACGCGGAACAGCATTCAGGAAAGAACTTTGGTAATACTCCATCACGTTGGTGATTTCGTTGGTTACTTTCAATTTCTTCTCACGAATCATGTCCGTTTGCATGATAATTTCAATGTAACGACGGAGATCTGTGTGCCATTTTTCTTTATTAATCAAGCCAAGTTTGACATCACGGTACTTGCGCAAAAGCGTATGGATATGGTTGGTTAAATCCAGCATACTCTTGCGTTGTACTTGCGTTGGATGGGCGGTCAAGACAGGAACGACATTTAACTTTTCTAAAATTTCGGCTGCATTTTCTTTTTCAGCTACCATCTTAATCGTTGTAGATAGTTTTCCTAAATAGTCTTGGTCCACATTGTTTTGGTGATTGATTTCATAGGCCAAATCTACATCCTCAGAGATATTAATCAAAAGTGGAAGGATAGAGAAATAGCGTGAAATGTAAATCATTTCTTCATTCGAAAGACTGGTCACTAGGTCATTGAGCCCTTGATAATTCTCGCTAGTTGATAATTCCTTCAACTGGATAATCTTTTCAAAGGTTTCTGGCGCCAGCATATTTTTTGTGATATCTTCTAATAGCTCAGTCAGAATCAAGACTTCTTCTTGGACGACTGCTTTATTACTATAGTTTTCTAATTTTTGAAGAGACATATACTTTCCTTTCCATTCAATCCTTACAGACTTTCATCGGTTTGATTCTCGTATTCTCTGATAAGTTTGGCACGTTTTTCACTGGCATCAATGTTCAGTACAAGCGCAATGGCTACGGATAATACCAATAGACTGTTCCCACCTTGTGAAAGGAAGGGGAAGGTTACCCCTGTAGAAGGAATCAACCCTGAAATCCCACCGATATTGACAAAGACCTGAACAAGGATCATCCCTCCGACACCAATAGCAACCATGGAGTTAAAGGGATCCTTTGCTCGAATACCAACCAAGATGATTCGCAAAATCAAGAAGAAGAGTAGAGCCAAAATCATACTGGCTCCTACGAATCCAAACTCCTCGATGACAATCGAAAAGACAAAATCCGTATGGGCTTCTGGCAGATAACCACGCTTCTCGATAGAATTCCCCAGTCCCAGTCCGAACCAGCCACCATTTACCATTGCATAGTAGGAATTTGCGAGCTGGTGTCCTGCACCCGCCAAGTCATTAAAGGGATTAAAGAAGGCACTAAAACGTTTAGCAACGTAACCAAATACAGGAATTTGAGAGAACTTTTCAACCCCAACAAAGCGAATGACAGACAAGACTAACATTGAGCTCCCTGCCAAGAGAGCCAGAATGGTCGAAAACCAACGATAGGCGATCCCACTTACGGTATACATGATGAGCGCCACCAAGACCAAGATGGTCGCATTTCCCAAGTCTGGGAAAATTCCCAAGCTGCCAATCAGAACCAGCAGAACAAAACGCCAATCGTTAAAAGCTCGAGGTAGCCACTGATTCTGTGTCAAAACCTGGAAGTCATAAACCGCAATCTCATCTTGTTGTTTTGAAAATCGATGTGCCAGGTACCAGATGATGATAATCTTAAGGTACTCCGCAGGCTGAATCGTTACAGGTCCTACAGAAATCCATCCGTATGCTCCATTGACAGGTGTTCCGACCAGACGCGCTAGGGCTAAAAGAATCATCTCCACAATCATCACGATAAAGATGAGACGACCGTTTCTTAGGAAACCTAATTTTAATTTATAGATTAAGGCAATCAGAATCAAACTAGCTATCCAGAAGATCCCCTGGTTACGCACCAATTGAAAGGCGCTTTTCCCTTCTTCGATCAAGGTTGCACTCGTTGTCGAGTACACCACAATCAGCCCCAAAATCGATAAAAGGAAGTAAGGAATCAAAATGGAATAGTTTAGTAGGTGCCTTTTACTAATTTTCATATTTCACCACTCTAATAGGAACAGACGCTTCTGTTCCCAATTCCGTTTTATTTTCTAGTTTTGATTGCTATTATACCACTTTTTCAGAAAGAAAAAAACTCTTATCCTTTAATCCTTCGAATTTTACTCATTTTCTAGTATCAGGTATAAAAAAACAAATCTCAAAAGAGATTTGTTTTTTACTTTCTTAGTTAGATGAAGAGCTGCTGCTTGAGCTTGAGTCACCACCACCGATGTATTGGGTGAAGATGTTTTGGAAGGCTTGATCTTTAACCTTGATGTTTGCTGCTTGCAATTCTTTACCAATTACTCCTTGAACAAAGGCTGAATCATTTTGTTTTTGAGTCAAGATGATAGTCTTCAATTTTTCTTTGTAATCCTCTATATTAGAAGATTTTTCTGTTTTCTTCGTTACTTTGATGATGTAGAACTGACTGCTGTAGGCTTGTGTTCCAGTAGCTGTAATCACATCAGAAACCCCATTCACATCCAAGGCAAAGGCTGCTTTCTTGACTTGTTCTGGAAGTTCTGTTGAAGCAGAGTCAAAAGTGATTTCTCCACCATTTTCTTTTGTTTTGTCATCGTTAGAGTTGTCTTTTGCCAACTGAGCAAAATCC
>NZ_KQ970235.1:567082-594561 GCF_001579025.1 Streptococcus oralis | reverse complement strand
AGAGTTGTCTTTTGCCAACTGAGCAAAATCCGCACCTTCTGCTTTGGCTTTTTCAAGCACTTCTTTTGCCTTGTCTTCATTGTCCATACGGATGATTTGAGCAGTTACATCTGGTGTGTACGCTTCGAAAGCCTTTTGGTAGGCTTCGTCTGTCAATTCGCTCTCAGCGGCCTTCTTAACCGCCAATTCAACCAATTTGCTAGTACGGATTTGAGCTTTACGAGTCTCAGGTGTCATACCTGCACGTTGAAGCACACTGTTGTAGCTATCGCCGTATTTCTTTTGCTCTTCAGCAACGGCGTCATCCACATCTTTATCCGTTACTTCTGATCCATATTGTTGTTCAAATACTTTTTGGATGGTCATATTGAGCAAGACTTGTTGCGCAGTTGGATTGTTCTTTACTTCTTCAAAGAATTGATGCTCTGTAATCACATCGCCCTTCATGCTGATCAAATCTTTTCCTTCAGAACTGTTTGAACAAGCTGCAAGTGTTGCTACTGATAAAAGTGTGATGGCTCCTGCCATAAGTTTTTTCTTCATTTTTACTCCTTTTACGGTAAGTGTTACCTTATCTATTTTACTATAATTTCTTAAATTTTTCTGAAAATCATTCTCTCTCAGGAAGCTCTACTTCTGCTACACTCTTTCGTAGCATGAGAATGCCGTCTCCAAGTGGAACTAGAGTTGCTGTTAGACCTGGATTGTCCAACGTTGCGTCGAAAAGCCTTTGCAAACCACGGTAAATGGTACGTTGACCTCGGCGGACTTCCATGATGTCCTTGGCAACATCTCCTCCTTGGAAAATATCATCCAAGACGACTACTCCACCAACTTCCAAATGTTTAAGGATTTCAGGCAGAAAGACGATATACTTTGACTTGGCCGAATCCATAAAGACAAAATCATATGTTTCTGTCAAAGTAGATAAAATATCAACAGCGTCACCTTCAAGTAAGGTGATTTGCTTACGACTGTCAAACTGGGTAAAGTTTTCCTTGGCAAAGCCTATCATTTCTGGATTACGGTCAATGGTTGTAATCTTGGCATCTGGCGCATGTTCCGCCATCAAGAGGGCTGAAAAGCCAATTGCCGTCCCAATTTCCAAAATGTTCTTGGGCTGTATGGTCTCCATGAGAAAACGGAAATACGCGACCGTTTCATGGGGAATAATGGGAATATTTTCCTTGCGAGCGAAGGTCTCCAATTCTTTCAAGGAACCTGTCACCTGCTTTTGACGCTGGCGCATGAGTTCTACGATTTCTTCCTTGACGACGGGACGTCGCATATTGTGATTGGCATTTTTACTATAAGACTCTACCATCTTATGCTAATCCCAATTTTTCAACAAGGGCTTCAAACTCGTTTAAGCGACGTTCAAAGACTGCAAAGGCATCGTTAAGATAGTCTTCTTTTTCCATATCCACTCCCGCTTTTCTCATAACATTGAGCGGATAGTCAGACTTACCAGCCTTGAGGTAGTCGATATAGCGGTCACGGTCTTCTTGACTACCATGGACAATCTTCTCAGCCAAGGCTGAAGCAGCTGCAAAACCTGTTGAATACTGATAAACATAGTAGTTATAGTAGAAATGTGGAATGCGTGCCCACTCGTACTGGATTTGAGGATTGTCTTCCTTGCTGAGTCCATAGTACTCTTGGTTCAAGTCAGCGTAGAGTTTGTTTAGGAAATCACTTGTCAAGACTTCTCCATTTTGGTCTGCTTGGTGGATAGCATGTTCAAACTCAGCGAACTGAGTTTGACGGAAGACTGTTCCACGGAAACCGTCCAAGAAGTTATTAAGGATAGCAAAGCGAGTTGCATCATCTTCTACTTCTTCCAGTAATTTCTCCGTCAAGATATTTTCATTTGTTGTTGAGGCAATCTCAGCCAAGAAGATAGAGTAATCTCCGTAAACATAAGGTTGGGTTTCTCGAGTATAGCTAGAGTGCATACTGTGACCTGTTTCATGGACAAGGGTAAAGAGATTGTCTAGATTGTCCTGCCAGTTGAGAAGCATAAAGGCATTGGTATCGTAAGAACCACCAGAGTAGGCACCAGAACGCTTGCCTTGGTTTTCATAGACATCAATCCAACGCTCACTGAAGGCACGTTTAACACGGCTCAAGTAGTCGTCACCCAAGACCGCCAAGGCCTCTTCTGCTTTTTTCAAGGCTTCTTCGTAGGTAAAGCTATAATCTACTGACGAAAGCGGTGTGTAGACATCGTACATCTTGAGGTCGGAAATACCCAAGATTTTAGAACGAAGTTCTAGGTAACGATGCAAGAGCGGCAAATGCTTGCGAACTGCTGCTACTAGATTGTCATAGACACTTTCTGGAACAAAATTTGCTGCGAGGGCTGCATGGCGAGCACTCTTATAGTTGCGAACTTTTGCTCGGTAGTTTTGCACCTTAACATTTGTCTGCAAAGTCTTAGCATAAGTATGTTGGAATTGCTCGTAAGTCGCATAAAGGGCTTCATAGGCACCACGACGCACTTCACGGTTTTTAGACTCCATCAAATGGATGTAAGTACCGTGTGAGAGTTGCACTTCCTTGCCTTCGTCATCAAGGACATATGGGAAGCTAATATCCGCGTTGTCCAAAATAGCGAAAGTTTCACTAGCAGCGCCAAAGATTTCTCCTGCTCCAGCAAGCAATTCTTCCTCACGTTGCGAAAGAACATGGTCTTTCTTTTGCAAGAGCTTGTCAAAAAAGTGTTTGTAAACTTGGAGTTTTGGTTGAGCTTCTAGGAAGGCCGCATACTGCTCTTGGCTAATCTCCATAAACTCAGGTTCATAGAATGAAAAGGCTTGTTCTAACTGACTGTATAGGGTCATTGCCTTGGCATAGTACTCTTGATACTTGGCTTCACGCGTGTCCTGGTCATTTTTCATATGTGCATAGACATAAAGCTTTTCAACTTGGCGTTCCAAATCAAGTGAAAATTCTGTAATCTCAAGCAAACTGTCTGCACTATCCAAGAGATGCCCCTCATACTGAGATGCTGTTTGTACTTTTTCAGTTAAGTCTTTCAAGGCTTCTTCCCAAGCCTGGTCTGTTGGGTAGATTGTTGAAAGATCCCATGTATCTTTTTCATTTATTTCATGTCGTTGTAATACCATAAGATTCCTCCATCCTTTCTATTTTACCACATTTTTTGAGAAATATAAGTGATAAAAGGCTGGTGGATAGAGCTTTTGGCGATTATTTTTCGGATTTTTTTGATAGTAAGCCTGAAAATTTCTATAATAGCTAGTCAAATCCGTTTCAATCTGCAAAAAATCACCCGATTCTATTGGTCTGACTTGGGGATACCAGTCGTCCAGTTGACGGTTTAATAAATTGTCTCCTTGTTGATAGGCCTCCTCCTGCTTTTTCATCCAGAAGGGCGTTTGGTAGTACAACTGTTGGCGAATGTAGTGACAGATAGTGGTATCTTGCACAACTGCAAAACAAGACAGTTTTTGTTTTTGATAAGGGAATCGTAGAATTTCCAAGAAATTTCCTTGACCAAAGGGAAATTCCTTAACCCGAAAATGAAGCTTACCACGCAGGTCCTGATGTAAAAGATATTTGAGTCTCAAAACTTGCTTTTTAAAATCTAGTTCCCAGGCATAGAAACCCATATTTTGACTAAAATAGAGAAATCCCCTTTGCAGTTGTGTAAGTCGCTCTTTTAACCAGAGTTTTTCTCCCAGTAGCCAGATAACTTGGTATCCCTGACTACGGTAACCTTGACTTCTGTCGCCTAAAAGCTTTTGAGACAAGGGACTGCACTGGACCTCTAGAGCTAGTCTCTCATTTACAAGAACATCCGCAATCTGCTGAATCGCAGGCAGACTATATTCTAAGGCAACCTGATTGTCCTTCTTGGCCCAATGATAGAGGGCCTCTTTGTTTCCCAAGTGTTCTGAACTTTCATTCTCAAAAATAGCGATACAATCTCTTAACCTTTCATGGGCAAAGTGTGTTCGAATGCTCTGTCCTTGGCGTAATCGTAGTCCACCACCACAGGCGGGGCAGGTATAAGCTTGCTTGGTAACGTCTTTTTCGAGGGCATTTACCAATTTTCCCTTGGCATCTCTGGCTACAAACATGGTCTACCTCCTTTTCTCATTTATTCGAAAAAGAACTAAAAAAGACTGGAATTCCAGCCTTTCATATTACTTTTCTACCTTTTAAACCTCTTAGAGTATTTTTTTAGCATGGGAATGAGATTGGGGATTTGTTCGCTCCTAATGACGAGCACACCGTATTCCTGGCAACGATTGGCATAAACGGGATTGATTTTTCCCGTACAAACAATCAACTTGAGGCAGCTCTCCCCAGCAAAATGATTGGCATAGACTTCTAGCTCATTGATGGCTTCAACTGATAAATCTGTCATCTTGCAGGAGATAAAGGTAATCGAGCGACCCTTTCTTAGAATGACATCAATCTCATTTTGAACATTGTCTGCCTCCGGAAAGATACCATTCCAATCAATCTCACCACCAATCATGCATTCATCAAACAGCTGAGATTCGAGCGCCAAGAGATAGAGATACAACTCTAAAATGTGCCCCTTATTTCGACAAAAGACTTGGGCTTCTTGACTTGGAAAGCTGTAGCTTACTCGCCACTTGTCCTCGCTTTCAATACGAAGCATGCCCGCTTCTACTAGTAAAGGGATAAGGGATTCTGGATAGAGGTAGTACTTGCCGTTGTTTTCCAGTATCTTTTCGGTTTCAGTATGCAGGTCATTGGTCTTAGCTAGAGAGAAAAATTGGGTTACTTGATACCAGTGGGCAGGATTGGCAATGGCAGAGCTGGCTAGTTTTTTAATAGCCGCAATTTGCTGAGCTGAGTGGATAGGGCGTTTTGATTTGAGCATTTTTCCACCACGCAAGGCTATCAACTGTTGGATGCTTAGGGTTGGAATGTCCAAACCTTCTTTTTCCAGCTGGCCAGCTACCCACTTGTATTGTTTTCCTCGTTCAACATCCATAGCAACGATGGGGAAGTGGCGATCCAAGCCATATTGATAGAGAGAAATTGCCAATAACGAATCACCACCAAAGACATCAAGGATTACATGGTCAAAGTCTGCTAAACAATAATCTAACTGGTCTGTTAATTGTTCTAAAGATAGCTGACGAAAGGTCACTCGTTGGATATGGGGGACTTCTTCTAGGATAAACTGACGGAGAGAGATTTTTTCATTATTGCTTATTTTCGTCAAAGAAAGGAAGAGAATCTCGTCACAATCACTGACAAAAGCTTGGTAGACATTCTTTTCCAATACATGCCGATCATACAGTTCCACTAAAAGACTCGTCATTGGACCACCTCCATCATCTACACTTTCTTAAGCCGATAGAAAAAATAACACAGCTCTACTGCTCACATTTCCTACTTCTAGTATAGCATAAAACCTGCTCGTCCCAATCAACCAACGCAAACAAAAACGAATATAAACCACTTTGCAAGGTTTCTATTCGCTTGTAGATGTTTATTTTACTTGACTTTTTTGGCTAGCATAGTCGCAAAGCGTAGTTGAATGCGATTGCCATTCTCATCACGACGGTGCAGATGTCCTGGATTTTCATTGTACTTAACCAACTCCCAATCCTTGTAGTAGTCAGCCAATTCCCCTTCTTTAAAGGTGAATGGGAAGTTAACCGAGCAAGGATAATCCTCCGTGTCCATGGCACAGACGATAAGGTTATAACCACCGACCATGGTGTGCTCCTGCATATTTTGGATAATAGCTGGAATGCGGTCCGCTTGTAAGAACATCAGAACAACTGTCGATACGATAAAATCATAGACTTGGCTAATGCTGGCTGAATTGATATCATAAAGTCCAACTGGCATGTCTAAATCCTCTTGCTCTACGATGCTTTTCAAGATTTCCAGAGATAGTTCATTTTGATCCACAGCTGTCACATCAAAACCTTGTTGTGCTAAGAAGAGAGAGTTACGGCCTTGGCCACAACCCAAATCCAAGACTTTTCCAGGTTTTACCGTCTGCATGGCCTCTAGGACCTCTGAATGGACTGGATTGGTATTGTATTTTTTAGGGAAATAATCCTCAGGTTTACAATAAAACTCCAAATACCATTCCACATCATCTGTGGCTGCCTCTACTCGGTGCCAGGCTTGCGGTTGTGCCATGGGATTGTCAGCTCCTGCCTCAAAGAGATGCTCAGCTAGAACCTCACCATCTTCTGTTAACTCAATAAACTTGAGTGCCCCCTTTAAGACAGTAATTTTCCCCCAAGTGCCGACCTTAGTATTGTGCTTTTGCTGGACAGCTTCTGGCATGGTCTGTTTATTCCACAAGGGCATCCGTTTATAGGCAATTAATTTTTCCATTTTACTTCCTCTTCTTAACGCTGGTTGACAGCTTTCATCACACGCGCGATGTCGCGGTTTTGTTCACGACGCTTGATCGACTCCCGTTTGTCATAGTCATGCTTCCCTTTAGCAAGTCCTAAAAGAAGCTTGGCATAGCCATCTTTGAGATAGACTTTGAGGGGAACAAGGGTCATTCCTGTCCCTTTGGTCTCTTGTTCCAATTTTTGAATTTGCTTCTTATGGAGCAGGAGTTTACGACGGCGTTCTGGTTCCTGGTTCCAGATATTACCCTCTTCGTAAGGAGCGATATGAACATTGCTCAGCCAGACTTCCCCATTTTTTACTTGGGCAAAGCCGTCCTTGAGATTGATTCGAGCAGCTCGAACGCTCTTGATTTCAGTTCCGGTCAGGACCATTCCTGCCTCTAGCGTATCTACGATTGTATAGTCGTGGTGCGCTTTTTTATTTTGTGCGACGACCTTTCCCTCGCCCTTTGCCATGCTTGGCTCCTTTCTTAGCTACTTCTTTGTAAAAAGGTTTCTTGCCTTTTTTCTTTTTATCTTTTTGTGAATGCTTGTGCTTATCGTTTGAGCGCCCTGATTTTCTCTTGTCTTCCTTCTTATCCGAACGACGTCTTGAGCCACGTCCTCTGTCTTTGCTCCCAGCTTGTTTCAAGCCTTTTTCGATAACATCAAACTCACTTGGAATATAAGAGAAATCAATCTCACCTGTCATCTTATCGGCTCTCTCAACTCGAATACGCATCTGCTGTCCTACACGGAAGGTTGTTCCTGATTTCTCCCCACGGAGAGTCAAATCCCGTTCATTGAAATGATAAAATTCAGGTAGATTAGTGATGTGAATCAAGCCTTCAACTGTATTTGGCAATTCGACAAAGAGACCAAACTTGACAATGCTGGATACAACTGCATCGTACTCTTCACCAACGTATTCTTCCATGTACTCAGCCTTTTTCATGGCTTCGACTTCACGCTCTGCCTCGATGGCACGACGTTCACGATTGGAAGACTGGGTCGCAATCTCTGGAATCACTTGTTCAAAATGCTCTGCTATTTCCTTGGAACGTCCATAGTCGCGAATCATTCGATGGACAAGGAGGTCTGGATAACGGCGAATCGGACTGGTAAAATGAGTGTAATAATCAGCAGCAAGTCCATAGTGACCGTGATTGTGCTCAGAATAGCGAGCTTGTTGCATAGAACGGAGAAGCATCATGGACAATACATCCGCATAGGGTTCTCCCTCAACAGCACGCATGATGTCTTGGAGAGCCTCTTGGCTAATCTCACTGGCAGTTCCATAAATTCGTAAACCAAAACTAGAGGCGTAATCAATAAACTTCTGAACTTTTTCAGCCTTGGGCTCCTCGTGAATTCGATAGATGAAAGGTAGATCCAACTTGCTAAAGTGCTCGGCAACCGTTTCATTAGCAATCAACATGAAGGACTCAATCATCCGCTCAGCAATACCACGTTGGCGAAGAACGATATCCACAGGCTTGCCTTTTTTATCCACCAAGATCTTAGCTTCGCTGGTATCAAAGTTAAGGGCACCACGCTTCTCACGCATGCTTTCTAGCCTTTCATGAAGCTTGGCCATGAGCTCGATACTTGGAACAATTTTCTTAAACTCTTGTCTCTTCTCCTCATCGCCAGCTAGGATATCATTAACAGCGCTATAGGTCATACGGAAGCTCGTCTTGATAACCGTTTGGGTAATGGTGTAATGAACCACACGACCATGTTTATCAATTTCCATAATAGCAGACTGGGTCAAGCGATCTACTTGAGGATTGAGAGAGCAGATGCCATTTGACAAACGCTCTGGAAGCATTGGAACCACTCGGTCTGTCACATAGACAGAAGTCGCGCGGTTAAGGGCTTCCTTGTCAAGGGCAGAACCCTCGGTCACATAGTAGGAAACATCTGCGATGTGAACTCCGAGTTCGATATTGCCATTTTTTAAAGGCTTGATGTGAACTGCGTCGTCCAAGTCCTTGGCATCCGCACCGTCAATGGTAAAGGTGATTTCATCTCTCAGGTCCAGACGCCCTTCCATATCCTTTTGAGACGGAGCATCTGGTACACTTTCTGCCTCCTTGAGAACAGCTTCTGGAAATTCTGAAACAATATCCATGGATTCCAAGACTTCAAGAACGTCAATCCCAGCATCAGTCGAGTGCCCCACCACGTCTAGCACACTAGCGACAAAGAAATCATGTTTCTTACTGGGGTATTTGTCGATAAAGACCTTGAGAACCTCTGTCCCTTCCAACTTGATAGCTGGTTTCTTCACATAGATCGGTTGGCTGATTTTCTGATTTTTTGAACGGATGTAGCCCGCATACTTGGGCTTTTCCTGATCCAGAACGATTTGGCCGACAACTGTTGTCAGGCTGTGCTCTAGGATATCGATAATTTTTGCTTCTGCAGCAGTTCCCTTGTTGCGGTCAGCGACTTTCTTAATCACGACCTCTACGATATCACCATCAATGGCATAGTTGACATCGTTTTTTCCAACAAAAAGGTCGTCCTCTTCCCCTTCTAGACTAACAAAGCCAAAGCCGTTTTTATGGGCATGAAAAATCCCTTTGAGGGTAATTTCATGTTTCTTCTTTTGGTCCAGGCATAAACTACCATCATCTTCAAAACGAATCTGGTGCTTTCTTTCCATCAGAGACAGGGTCTTAATCAACTCACGGAAATCCTTGGATCCATCCTTTCCGAGAGCTTGAGCTAGGTCATTTACCGTCACTCGCCCCTTCTCTTGCAAATATTCTTTAATTTTATCTTTCATGTTTTCTTTCTAGATTTTTTAATTTTCTGTTACTGTAAGACCTTTTCAAACATCATTTAATACTTAATAAAAATAAAAAGAGGCTAAGACCTAGTCTCGCCCATTTCTTATCTACTTGATAATACCGTCAATGCTAAGGCAATGGCTAGCCAGAAAAAGACTAAAATACCTGTCAAACGTTGCATCACAGCTTCAAAACCACGCGCTTTACTACGTTCAAACAAATCACCTGAGCTGGCATCAAATACATTGCTGGATTGGTTCTTAGTTGGTTGCATGAAAATCGCAATCCCAATCACAACAGATAATACTAATAAAATGGTTAATAATAGGTTATACATATCAAACTCCTTAAAATCCCTATTATTTTACCATAAATTCTACTTAGATTCAAGATGTAAAGTTACTTTTCTTTCCTTTGGACAATATTTTAACACCTCAATCTTGTCTGGATGAGTTTTGGAGTTCTTACTGGTTAGATAATTCATGCTGCCACAAGAGGAGCACTTGAGATTGATTTTTACTCGCACTAGATTTCCTTTACTTTTAATAATGATCTAAATTGCACTAAGTTACATAAACAACTGAAAGCCACACAGGCTGCTGTCGCATAAAAGACAGCATGGTAGCCCAAATATCCTGCAACTGCGGATCCCGCCATAGGTCCAATCACTCCACCGAGATAAAAAAAGACTTGGTTGAAGGCGAAAATCCTTGAAATACCTGATTTTGGAGTCATTTTGCTAAGAAGGGCATTGACACCTGGTATGAGAGCTCCCGTTCCCAAACCAAAGAGAAAACGATACAAGCCAAGTTGAAGGGGGCTGGTTGCATGAGCACAAAGTAGGTAAATGATGACGGAATAAATCTGCGCCGCAACCAACAATCTATGATTCCCTACCTTATCGCCAAGTTTTCCTAGAATTCCAGCACTCATCATGCTAGAAAATCCCATGCTGGATACGATTAATCCTGATACAAAGAGGAGATTCTCAGCCTGTCCTAAGTCCCGCACATAGAGAGCTAGAATGGGGCCAATTGATTGAGCTGAAAATTGAATGACGAAGCTCGTCAAAAATAGATTCACTAAAAGCCGAGGATACTTGAAAGAAGAAAATACTTCTTTCGTTGGGATAGCCTTCTCCTTAGCCACTGGCTGAAAATCTTCCTTGATAAAGAAAATGGTTAGGATTGCAGCTAAAAACAAGAAAACTCCTACCAATAAAAAGACATTACGAATGCCAAAAATTTCAGCAATAAAGCCTCCAACAAAGGGACCCGTCAGTGTTCCTGCAACAACACCTGTAGATAGAGTTCCCAGAGCCGCTCCCGACTTATCTTTCGGTACCTGACTAGCGATCAAGGCTGTTGCATTGGGGACAAAACCAGTAAATACACCATTGAGCAAGCGCAAAAAGAGTAGCCAATAGATATTTGGCACGAAGGCCAAACCTCCCATCGTAATGGTCATGGCAAGACCTGCTCGAATCATCATGGGCTTTCGTCCATATTTGTCAGCAAGAATACCCCAGATGGGAGAAACTAGAGCTGCTGAAACAGCCGAAACCGAGATGGCTAAACCAGCATAGAAAGCAACTTGGTCTCCTTCAATTCCCAACTGCTCTATAAAGATAGGCATGAAAGGAACGACCAAGGAAATGCTGGCGCCCGTTAGAAAACTACCGAACCAGGCAACACGAAGATTCTCTTTCCAACTAATCTCTTGCACAGCTATCGCCTCCTTCAAGTAACTTCACTACTTGACTAGCAAGCTGATTACGACTGCCATTATTATCTAATATATGACTCGCCAATTTCTTCTTTTCTTCTAAAGACCACTGGGCGGCCAAACGAGACTCTGCTACTTCCTTAGAAAGATGATCCCGTTTCATGAAACGTTCTAATTGGATATCATAGTCCACATAAACCAGCCACGTTTCATCAAACCAGTTGGCATAGTCCTGTTCAAAAAGCAGGGGAATATCCATGAAAAAGATAGCTTCTGTCTGAGCTAACTCGTCTCGCAATGCAGCCAATTCCTCACGAATAATCTCTCCTTGGGTTTGTTTAGACCATTCCTGCTCCTCAGGATTTGAGAAGATGAGACTAGCTAGGAGAGGGCGATTGAGTTCTCCATTTTCAAGGATGATTTCTTGTCCAAAGTGCTGAACTAAGATCTGATATAGGCGCCCACTAGGTTTTTGTAGTTGGTGGACGACTGCATCGGCATCCACCACTTGAAAGCCTTGCTCTCTTAGGAAATTTGTCACAGTTGACTTACCTGAAGCAATTCCTCCTGTGATTCCGATGATTTTTCCCATCAGCCCCTCCTTTGACACTGAGGACAAAAATGAGTTCCTCGTCCACCGAGCTGGAATTTCTCAATGAGGGTGCCACAGCGGGAACATGCTTGTCCAGTCTTATCATAGACCTGATGGAAGTCCTGCATGGTTCCGTCTTCCCCAAAGGCATTGGTATAGGTTCGAATTGTAGAGCCGCCCTTTTCAACTGCCTGTCCCAAAACAGCAATGGTCTGATCATGAATAGCTGACGCTTCTGCTTCTGTCAAAGTTTGCGAAGGTCTTGCTGGATGAACCTGAGCTCGCCAGAGGACCTCATCCACATAGATATTGCCAAGGCCAGCTACCAAGGTCTGGTCTAAAAGGTGAGATTTGATAGGCTTCTTAGATTTGGCTAGGGCAGCTTGGAAGGACTGCAAATCAAAATCCTGCTCTATTGGCTCAGGCCCTAGTTTTTTAGAAACAAAGTAGGCTTCCAATAGGTCGGGTGTCAACAGTTCCATGGTACCAAACTTGCGTACATCCTCATAAACAAGCGTGCCTCCATCTTCAAACCGAATGAAAATATGGGCATGCTTGCGTTCAGGAACCTGGTCTGGATAGTAAAAATACTTGCCCTCCATCCGCAGATGGGAAATCAAGACCTTGTCTGTTAGGTAAAAAAGCAAATATTTTCCACGACGTCCCATTGACTCAACAACTTGACCAGGCACTTCCTTTTGAAACTCGTCCAAATCTGTCTTGACCATCTTGGGATAACGAATCTCTACACTCGAAATCTTCTTTCCCAAAATCAATTTTTCTAAGCCACGACGAACCGTTTCAACCTCTGGTAATTCAGGCATAAATCCTCCTTCTTAAAATTTCAATTCAAAATTCAATAATTTTTCAACTTCTTCTCCTAGTACGGTTTTTATATTTTTTAATTTATTATTTTTTTCCACTATGTCCTTTTGTATCTCTAAATCAATTTCACCAAAGTGATTAAAAGGAACAGGAATTTTAGTATCCAAAATTACTTTTCTTTCTATTTTTGTATACTCATTTCTGCCATTCTCTCCACGTCTTCCTTTAACCTGCTGTCTTAAAAGTGGTTCTAAAATATAAGCAATATAATCAATGTTTATTTTTTCCTGTTTAGGAATTAAAATCATTCTATCTGCATTCAAAGAAAACTTATTATCAATTAAAGTTATCTTCCCTGCTATACCATTGACAGAGATTGTAGCAAAACAACCATCAAAATCAAAATCGTTTCGATAGCCAAGAGGAACTGAATTATTGGCTGAGTAAACAGGATACTTCCCCTTGTTATCCAAGCAATATTTTTTCGTATACTTACTAGAACCACGTTTCAAATCAAACAAATTAGCTAAGGTTATATATATATATATATATATGGAACATTGTTCGAATTAAAGTCTAGATTCGATTGAATAAACCGGTATCCTTTCTTCTCAATATTATTTTTCATTTCAAGGATTATTTGAGAATTTTTTACAATCTGATTTTGCTTTGCAAGGTCAATTTCTCCCGAAGAGGTAAGAGGAAGCACGACCTCTAAATCTTTTATCATGGAAGTATTTAGCTTTGTATACTCATTTTTACCATTTTCCCCTTTCCTCCCTTTAACATGAGAGCGAAAAATTGGCTCTAAAACTTGTTTTAGGTATAAAGGGTTGACCTTGTCTGCGTATTCTTCTTTTATAACTAACGGGCGTACTTTTTCACTTAAACTAAAACGACCCTCGTGATAAAAAACATATCCTGCAAGACCATCTATATTGTAAGTCAAGCAATTTTCAAAATAGCGAACAGGGAACTCATGTTTACCATCTTTGTCTATAATTACAGCATTGTCTTTCACATAACCATAACTTGGTAAACTATCACTACTAGCACCATAAACTGGTATATCACCCGAATTTTCTTTTACAAATGTCTTGGTAAATTTTGAAGAATTTGTTGAGACAGTCAAGTCAAACAAATCTACAACTTTAATTGAAGTAGTCTTAGAAGTCTCTCCTGACATAATATTCACATCTACTGACTTGATCGCCTCAATCTTTTCAGCCAATTCTACTTTTCGTGCTTCAATTAATTCAAACTTACGAACAATTTCTTCTTGTTTTTAAGGTCGAATTCTCCATCTTCAGTAACTGGAATGCTAACTCTTATATCTTTGATTTGAGACCAAGCTAATGATGGAACATCACCACGTCTTACAGAATTATAGAATACACTTTGAAAAACATATTTACAATAAGATAGGGATAGATTATCCACTTTACTTATTAAAATAGCTCTGTGTCCTCCAACATTGTATTTACCTTGTAAAATTTCCAGAGTTCCAGCATACTCTCCATCTGTTGTATAGGTTAAATGAGGAGATTCATATTCATATGTATCTATAAATCCAAAGGAAGTTTTAGTTGAACCAGTGTAAACTTCAAACTCACCAGTATTTTTATTAACGTAAGCTTTCGTGTACTTACTATTTCCTCTTTTATTGGTAAATAGTTCTGAAAGTGTTACAAGTTTGCTTCTTACTTCAACCATTCTAATTCCTCCTTGAAATCTTGCATAAGAGAAATCATATCATCAATCATTGCTTGGAATTCATCAATCGAAACGACTTGTCTTTCTTTTTTTAGACCAATAGCAATCTTTTCTTCCTCAGACCACCAATTTTCAATAATCCAACTCTTCTTACTATCTAATTCCTCAATCGGAAGTAATTTTAGTCTAGAATCACCTAAAAGGTGGGATTTGATTGGTTCTTGTAAATCATTTCTATCTTGAGATTGACGATAAAAATTATATTTGACGACAGCTTGCTTTAAGTCATTTTCTTCAGAATCAAATCGATAAACATCTAAGGTTTCACCAATGCTACCTGCAATGTAGGTGAAAACAGGATAATCTTGTACGATATTATTTTCAATCTCATTCTCTGTTTTCTTATGAATGGTTAAAATGTAAGTTTTTTTAGGTGTGTTAAAGAAAGCGTTGACAGGTAAAGAAATCAAAGCGTCTATAAAAAAGAGTTCTTTTAACTTTTCTTTTAACTTTTTATTTGCATGATTAGAAAAAATACCATCCGGTAAAACAATATTGGCAACACCACCATGTTTTACGGAACGCATAATCCATTCTAAAAAGAGAGCTTCAACACCACTACCACCATACTTATAAATATCCTTAGCTTTAGCCAGGTCTGACATTTCCTTACTTTGATAATAAGGAGGGTTTGCTAGAATTAGGTCGTATCTATTTTCTTTCAGATTTTCCAGAGTACCTAACATACTCTTATGTAAATAGAATGAATCATTTAATAGCGTTTTCGCAATTGTTTGTACATCTTTAAAACTATTATTTTGCTGGAATAATTCAGAAAAATAAATTAACGTATTAGCTTTAGCAAGAATAATTGTGATATCGTCTTTTTCAGACATCATCTTGTCATAGCCAAAAAATCGAATTTTAGAGGCTAACTTTCCTTTAGAATAGCTATAACTATCTTCTATACGTTTTTCAACTGCTTCAAGCAAAAACTTTCCAACACCACAAGCAGGATCGCAAATAGTCATTCCCTCAGAAATATCTACCATAGAAACCATTTCGTCTACTATTTTTAATGGTGTAAAAAACTGCCCCATATCACTCTTGTCATCACTATTTTTCATAAAAGTTTCAAAGAGTTTTGACTTAAAGTCTTTACTTATATTTAAGAATTTTCCATATTTTTTATCATATTTTTCAAATTCCAAAATAACAGATTTAAATACTGTATCCGTATTATCAACGCTGACAAATTCGTTTTGTTCATCTCTTTCAATATGAAAAACTTGACCATTGATAATGCTTGTTCCATCTATACCTTTTGGAAACAATTTAACCATTGTCTCTCTAGCGCCTTCTAGGTATTTTCCTAAGACATAGGCGGTAGAATATCCTTCTTTTTCATATAAAGAAACAATGTATTCAAAACTATTTTCTCCATTTAAAACACCAATATCAGATAAATATTTAAAGAGAAACAACTCAACAAAAGTATATAAAGACATCTTTGCTGATGCAAAAGTTAAATTCTTTAAAATTCGATTAATCTTTTGAGCTAAATCAGTAGGATCTAAAAATTCCTTTTTCAATATCTGATTATTTGTTTCTGAAATAGATAATGAAATATCGTTAATGAACTTGACAATTTGTTTGCCATTTTCTTTTGGCTTTATCGCTAAATTAATTTCATATCCATTCTCATCTAAAATCTTTTCCCCGGTTTTAGGATTGATCCAGATAAAAGAATCACCATCGCTTACAATATAAATAAGTGCACCCAAAGCTTTTGCGACATCTATCTCTTGTTTAATCGCACCTTCAATATCCTTATCACTCTTAAATTTACTTGGTATCTTTTGCTCAACATAGATGATTACATTCTTATTATCATCTAGAATTAAAACATCTGGTTTTTTATTGCCAAGACTTCTCTTTATATTTACATTCTTAATAATATTTGATTTAATCAAATTATTAACGGTTGTTGCACCAATACTATAACATTCATATTTATCAAATATTACTGGTGTTGAAAAAATACTATTTTGAATTAACTGCTCTGACATTGATTATTCTCCATTATTGTTATTGTTCAGTTATACTAAAAAACTCTCTTAAAAGAGTTTTCTTAATATTCTTTCTCATTATAGCCAAAGTCAGCCAAATCTAGCTTTTTATCACGCCAGTTTTTCTTGACCTTGACCCAAGTTTCTAGGAAGACCTTGTCTCCTAGCATGAGTTCGATATCACGACGAGCCATGGTCCCAATTTTCTTGAGCATGGCGCCATCTTTTCCGATGATGATACCCTTTTGGCTATCACGCTCAACCATAATAGTAGCTCGGATATGAACCTTGTCGGTCTCTTCATCACGCTTCATAGAGTCAACCACTACTGCAACTGAGTGAGGGATTTCTTCACGCGTTAGGTGCAAGACTTTCTCACGAATCATCTCTGAGACCAAGAAACGCTCTGGGTGGTCTGTGATTTGATCAGCTGGGAAATACTGGAAACCTTCCTCTAGATTTTCACTCAAAATATCGATTAGTCGAGAAACGTTATTTCCCTGAAGGGCTGAGATAGGAACAATTTCCTTAAAGTCCATCTGGTTACGGAAGTCATCAATCTGAGACAAAAGCTGGTCTGGATGAACCTTGTCAATCTTATTCACCACCAGAATCACAGGAACCTTGGCAGCTTTCAGACGCTCGATAATCATGTCGTCGCCCTTACCACGTGGCTCATCAGCTGGCACCATGAAGAGAACAGTATCCACTTCACGAAGGGTGCTGTAGGCTGATTCCACCATGAAATCCCCAAGAGCTGTTTTTGGCTTGTGAATCCCCGGTGTATCGATAAAGACGATTTGTTCCTTATCCGTGGTGTAAATCCCCATTATTTTATTGCGCGTTGTTTGCGCCTTATCACTCATGATAGCAATCTTTTGCCCCATGACGTGATTTAAAAACGTTGACTTCCCAACATTGGGACGTCCTAAAATGGCTACAAAGCCTGATTTAAATGTCATAATTTCCTCTTATTGTTTAAAATAATAAATCCCAAATACGTGGGAGAAAGATAAGTGCACCTGTTACTGCAGCAAAAAGAGAGACCACAAGCACGGCACCAGCTGCCATGTCCTTGGCTTTCTTTGCCAACATAGAAAAGTGATAGTGACTGGCTAGATCCACCACATTTTCAATAGCAGAGTTAATAATTTCAAAGGCTACTACCAAGAAAATGCTCATCAGGAGAAAGAGCCATTCAATCCGTGACACCCGAAAAACAAAACCTGCAAGGATGACCACTAGAGCCGTCACTGCATGTTTTCGCATATTGCGTTCTTCCTTGATGGCAGTCAGAATTCCTGTAAGGGCAAATTCTAAACTGGATACCAGGTCACGATTTTTCCATTTTCGTTTATTGTCTTGTGAGTCCATAGGCTGTCAAAATTTCTTCTTGTAAACCGAACATCTCCGCTTCTTCTTCCGGAGTGTAGTGATCGTAGCCGTTGATATGTAAAAAGCCGTGTACTGCCAAGAAGCCCATTTCACGCTCAAAGCTGTGACCGTATTCCTCAGCCTGCTCATGCGCTTTATCGATAGAGATGAACAGTTCCCCAATGTAGGCATCAAACTCGGACATCATTTCTGCTAATTCAGGATTTTCAAGCAAATCCTCTTCGTCAAAGGCAATGTCCAACTCTGGTTTATACTCAAGGCTGATAACATCTGTCGGACGGTCCGTGTCACGGTACTCCAGATTGAGTTCGTGACTACGCTCGTTGGTCACAAAAGTGACTGCCATCTCCTTGTCTTCTTTTCCTATTTTTTGGGCTGCAAATTCCAAAATTTCTTGGGTTTGTTGCAAGATTTCTTGTGAAACTTGACCAGTTTCATCTACCATTTCAATATACATGTACTTCTCGATTCTCTTTACTTGGCTTTATTATACCATATTTCCATGATTTTATTCTACCTTTTTGATATAATACTATGGAATACAATCACAAGGAGAGAACGATGTCATTTGACGGATTTTTTTTACATCACATGGTTGAGGAATTGCGAAGAGAGTTGGTCAATGGTCGCATCCAGAAAATCAATCAACCTTTTGAACAAGAGTTGGTCTTGCAAATCCGCAGCAATCGCCAAAGCCATCGCCTGCTCCTCTCTGCTCATCCCGTTTTTGGTCGCATCCAGCTGACCCAAACAACCTTTGAAAATCCAGCCCAACCTTCCACTTTTATCATGGTTTTGAGAAAGTATTTGCAGGGTGCCCTGATTGAGTCGATCGAGCAAATCGAAAATGACCGTATTGTGGAAATTACAGTTTCCAATAAAAATGAGATTGGGGACCATATTCAGGCTACCTTGATTATCGAAATCATGGGCAAACACAGTAATATTCTCCTCGTGGATAAAAGCAGCCATAGAATCCTCGAAGTTATTAAACACGTTGGCTTTTCACAAAATAGCTACCGCACCTTGCTCCCCGGATCGACCTATCTCGCTCCACCAAGCACCGAGTCTCTCAATCCTTTTACTGTCAAGGATGAAAAACTCTTTGAAATCCTACAAACACAGGAACTAACAGCAAAAAATCTTCAAAGTCTCTTTCATGGTCTAGGACGTGATACGGCAAATGAATTGGAAAACATTCTTGTCAGTGATAAACTGTCTACTTTCCGAAACTTCTTCGGGCAAGAAACCAAGCCATGCTTAACAGAGACTTCCTTCAGCCCAGTTCCTTTTGTAAATCAGGTGGGAGAGCCTTTTGCCAGCCTTTCTGACTTGCTGGACACCTACTATAAGGACAAGGCTGAACGGGACCGTGTCAAACAGCAAGCCAGTGAGCTCATTCGTCGTGTTGAAAATGAACTTCAGAAAAATCGACATAAGCTTAAAAAACAAGAAAAAGAGTTACTAGCGACAGACAATGCTGAAGAATTTCGCCAAAAAGGAGAATTGTTGACAACCTTCCTCCACCAAGTTCCGAATGACCAAGATCAGGTTACCTTGGACAACTACTACACCAACCAACCTATCACCATTGCTCTTGATAAGGCACTAACTCCTAGTCAGAATGCCCAACGCTACTTTAAACGCTACCAGAAACTCAAAGAAGCTGTCAAATACCTGACTGAGTTGATTGAAGAAACCAAGGCAACCATTCTCTATCTGGAAAGTGTTGAGACTGTTCTCAACCAAGCTGGGCTGGAGGAAATCGCTGAAATCCGTGAAGAATTGATCCAAACAGGCTTTATTAGAAGACGCCAACGTGAAAAAATCCAGAAACGCAAAAAACCAGAACAGTATCTAGCGAGCGATGGCAAAACCATCATTTATGTCGGTCGTAACAACTTGCAAAATGAAGAGCTAACCTTTAAAATGGCTCGCAAGGAGGAACTTTGGTTCCATGCCAAGGACATCCCTGGAAGCCATGTCGTCATCTCAGGAAATCTCAATCCTTCTGACGAAGTTAAGACGGACGCTGCGGAGCTAGCTGCCTACTTCTCCAAAGGGCGCTTGTCAAATCTCGTTCAGGTAGATATGATTGAAGTGAAAAAACTCAATAAACCAACTGGTGGCAAACCTGGCTTTGTAACCTACACAGGACAAAAGACCCTCCGCGTTACACCAGACCCCGAAAAAATCGCATCTATGAAAAAATCCTGATTCCACTTGAAATCAGGATTTTCTTTTACATTTTACTCTGCAATCAAGGTTTCCAAACCAACCTTCATCATATCGGTGAAGGTGTTTTGATTTTCTCAGCCAGTTTTTAATAACTCTCAAAGAGCGAGATAGTGGTCAATAAATGAGATAGTTTTCTCTTTCAAGTAACAAGGTTTTGTTGCTATCTTCTAAAATTCTTTTATTGTCTCAATTTCGAAAAGACTTCCCCAATCTTGCCTTCAATGACCAATGTAGCTTGGCTGTCTTGTGGAATACTGGTTTTATTGATAAGGACCAGATTTGTCCCAGAAAAATAGTTTACTAGGCTAGCTGCAGGATAAACAACCATGGAAGTCCCACCAATAATCAGCAAGTCTGCTTGCCGAATAGCTTGTGCAGCTTGACTAAAAACATCCATATCAAGTGATTCTTCATACAAGGTCACGTCAGGCTTGACCACCTTGCCACAGTCTAAGCAGTGGGGAACAGGTCCCTCGAGGGCAAGAAAAGCAGTTAAGTCATAGAAATGTTGACAACCTAGGCAGTAATTCCGGTCCGCACTCCCATGCAATTTAAAGACTTTTTGGGAGCCAGCCATTTCATGAAGACTATCGATATTTTGTGTCACAACAGCCTTTAGCTTACCTGTCTTTTCCAAAGTAGCCAGATAAGTGTGAGCAGCATTAGGCTTTGCTTCTGGATAAATCAGGTATTTTTTATAGAAGTCAAAAAAATCTTCTGGATAGCGCTCAAACATGGTTCGAGAAACGAGTTGCTCTGCCGTAAAATGACGGCCTAACTGATGACTATAAACACCATCTGAACTACGAAAATCTGGGATATTAGACTCGGTTGACACTCCTGCCCCTCCAAAGAAAACAATCCGTTGGCTTTGATCTATCAAGTCTTGTAATTGTTCAATTTTATCCATCACGTTTCTCCTTAAGCTGGGTTCTAAAAAAGTTGAAAACCAATAGCTCCAGCAATCTGATTTTCAACTCTTCCTTTATCATTACTGATATATTTGAGATTAAAGCATTTAAATCAATCTTAGAAATAACCTTATCTCAAAGTAATACGATGTTTACTCTGCAATCAAGGTTTCCAACCCAATCTTCATCATATCGGTGAAGGTATTTTGGCGTTCTTCTGCAGTGGTGTCTTCATCTGGATTGACCAAGCTATCAGAAATGGTCATGATAGCAAGTGCATCAACGTGGTGTTGGGCAGCAAGATAGTAAAGAGCTGCTGCTTCCATTTCCACAGCCTTGACTCCCCATTTACCAAGTTCGATGTTCTTTTCAAAGTAGTTTGAGTAAAAGACATCTGATGACAAAACGTTCCCAACGTGGGTGGTCATACCTAGTTCTTTGGCGATATGGTAGGCCTTGTCTAGCAAATCAAAACTAGCGATTTGTGGGAAATCATACTGTGGCCAGTCGTTGCGGATGATGTTTGAGTTGGTTGCAGCTGCTTGCGCCAAAACCAATTCACGGACGTGAACATCTTCATTCAAAGAACCAGCAGTTCCCACACGAATCAATTTCTTCACACCGTAGTCCACAATCAACTCACGCGCATAGATAGAAATGGATGGCATTCCCATCCCAGTTCCCATGACAGATACACGGTGACCCTTGTAAGTACCAGTGTAGCCAAACATGTTACGCACTTCGTTAAAACAAACAGCATCTTCAAGGAAATTCTCCGCAATAAATTTCGCACGAAGAGGATCCCCGGGAAGAAGAATTTTATCAGCAATTTCACCCTGCTGAGCAGCAATATGGATAGACATAATATAAGATACCAAACCCGTCAAAAAGCGAAGGGAAAATAGGAGTTGGGTGCAGTGAGCGATGCTCGCTAGACCAACTATCTTTTTCCCACTGCTTTTAGGGTGGGTTCAATTCCTTTCTTTCTTAATTTTGATGATATTGAGAAGACTAGACCGGCTTCAATTCAAAACCGAACCACCCTCTCTATGTTTTTAGAAAAGTTTTCCGCTCGTGTTCAAATCAGAACACACGCTCTCCCTTTCTTTATTGTATATTTAGGATAGCGACAGAGAACAAAGGAATAATAGGAAACTGATGACACATCGCAGATGTTAGACAGTTTATCTTTTTTACACAGTTCTCCGCCCGTATTCAGTTCAGTGAATACAAGGAGCCCATCCTTTCTATGATTGATTATTAATTACAATTCTGCAAGAATCGCTTTCAGCAAGCCTTTGAAGTCGCCTTTGACACGTTCAGTCACTTCTACAACTTCTTCGTGGTTGAGTTCTTCTTGGAAACCAGCAGCATGGTTAGTAATACATGAAATTCCTAGAACTTTCAAGCCAGAGTGGGCTGCCACAATCACTTCAGGAACAGTAGACATACCAACTGCATCTGCTCCCAATGTCTTATAGGCACGAATCTCTGCAGGTGTTTCATAAGTCGGACCTGTTACACCGATATAGACACCTTCGTCAAGCTTGATACCAAGTTTCTTGGCCACTTCATGGGCAGTAGCACGATATTCTGGTGTGTAGGCTTTAGACATATCAGGGAAACGTGGACCAAAGTCATCCAAGTTTTCACCCATCAATGGGTTCTGCCCCGTCATATTGATATGGTCTGAGATAGCCATCAAGGTACCAGGACCATAACCAATACCGCCAGCTGCATTGGTTACAATGACACCTTCGCATCCAAGAACTTTCATCACACGTACTGGGAAAGTCACGACTTCAAGAGGATTTCCTTCATAGAAATGAAAGCGTCCTTGAAGAGCCAAGACTTTGCGACCTGCAAGTTCTCCATATACCAAATTCCCAGCGTGACCGACTACTGTCGAACGGCCCCAGTTTGGAATATCTGCATAGTCTACTACAACAGGATTTTCGATTTCTTCTGCCAATTCTCCAAGTCCTGATCCAAGGATTAGACCGAACTCAGGCGCTTGGATTCCTTTATCTTTCAGAAAAGCAGCTGTTTCTTGGATCTTATCTAAAAATGTCATTGCGTGTCTCCTTTATTATTTTTTAGCATTTGACCGATTTTGTCAAAAGTTTTAGCATTCCGAATGGTGATGTTGCGATAAAAAGGCATCTTGAGTAAGTACTTATGATAGGCTGTTTCGTAGTAGGATTTTTCAGAGAATTTCCCCCAGAAAATCCCAAGTCTTCCAAAATGAACCACTTCATCTTTCAGTTCCAAACTTTCAACTTTCTCGATGACTTGATCCACATCCAAGCTCTCCGTGTAGAAGAGCACATCCTTTCGTGCCAAATCTTTGGTCCACCATTCAGGCAGATTTTCAAGTTCCGCTTCAAAGTCCTCAAGACTCAGCAAGGAAAAGCTCTGAATAAATGGATAATGGACTGCAAAGAAAGCCTCTAACTTTTCAACCAATTGGGCTTTGGGAGCTGTCGAAGTAAAGAAAATGTTGCCACTGTTGATGTAGGTTTCAACCTTTTCCAGTCCCAACTCTGTCAGTTCTTGACGAAGTTGCGCCATGACAACTTTATTTTTCCCACCGACATTAATGCCCCTTACCAGTAAAGCATAGCGTTTCATCTTATACCAATTTATCTAAGAAACTTTCCCCAATCATGGCAGTTTCCACACCAAAGTTATCCGCAACTGTTGCTGAGATATCTGCAAAATGTCCAACTGGAATGACACCATTTCCTTTAAAGGCTGGACTGTAAGCTAAAAGTGGAATGTATTCACGAGTATGGTCTGTTCCTGCATAGGTTGGGTCATTTCCATGGTCCGCAGTAATCAAAAGAAGATCATTCTCTCTCATGGCTGCGATAATTTCGGGCAAGCGTTCATCAAACTCATGCAAGCAATCACGGTAACCATGAGCATTGCGGCGATGGCCGTAAAGGGCATCAAAATCAACCAAGTTTGTGAATGAGAATCCTTTTTCAAACTCAGCAAGGCCCATGGTCTTCAATAGTGTATCAATTCCGTGGCTGTTTGACTTGTTGTGGCCCATGTCATGATTGATACCAGCGCCATTAAAGATATCGTTGATTTTACCAACAGCGTAAGTATCGATACCTGCTTCGTTCAATTTATCTAAAACGGTTGGTGCAAATGGAGATACAGCTAAGTCACGACGATTTGCTGTACGAGTGAAGTTACCTGGTTCACCAACATATGGACGGGCAATGATACGACCTAGAAGAGCAGGGCGATCAAGGGTAATCGAACGAGCGTATTCACAGATACGGTACAATTCATCCAAAGGAATGATGTCTTCGTGGGCAGCAATTTGCAAAACAGGGTCAGCTGAAGTATAGATAATCAACTCCCCAGTTTCCATTTGACGTGGTCCGAAATCATCGATAACAGCAGTTCCTGAGTAAGGTTTATTGGCTTCACGAATGACCTTGCGTCCGGAAAATTCTTCGATTTTTGTCAAGATTTCTTCTGGGAATCCGTTCCAGAAAGTATCGAAAGGCTCGGTAATATTGAGTCCCATGATTTCCCAGTGACCAGTCATGGTATCCTTACCAAGGGAAACTTCTTCCAATTTTGTTGCATAACCTGTTGGATTGCTTTCAGCTGGTACTGTCTTTAGAGGAGTTTCACGAGGAATATTTCCTAGACCGATTTTAGCCATGTTTGGTACATTCAAACCAACGGTTTTTGAAATGTGTCCCAGTGTGTCAGAAGCTCCGTCTGGAACCCCTGCATTGACAAAGTTATTGGCATCTGGCGCAGCACCGATTCCCACAGAATCCAGTACCACCAAGTGAATACGATTAAATTTTGACATAGTCTGTCTCCTTATTATTTTAGTTATCTTGCTTTTGTTGAAGTTAAAATCTGAACACCATCTCGTCCCGCTACGATGACCTTATCCACCATTTGGTTGAACAAGCCATGCTCTACGACACCAACGACATGGTCCAATTCTTGTCCGAAGGCAATCGGATCTTCAATGACATCCAAGGCTAGGTCAATGATAAAGTTCTGCATATCGGTCACAAAACGTTGGCCGTCTTTTTCACGGAAACTTGGTTTGTAGCCAGCTCGCTCAAACCGACGAAAGACCTGTTCTGCACCATACTGAACCACTTCTACTGGCAATTTAAAAGCACCTAGTTTCTTGACCAGTTTGCTTTCATCCACCACCCAAATGTATTCTTTTGAGGGCGTTGCGACAACCTTCTCCATCAGAAGGGCACCACCTCCGCCTTTGATTCCGTTAAACTGGCTATCTACTTCATCCGCCCCGTCAACCGTCACATCAACAAAGTCAACTTGATCAATCGACTTGAGCGGGATGTTAAGACCTTCAGCCTGTTTACTGGTCACACTGGAAGTTGTCACAGCAGTAATCTGCAAACCTTCTTCCTTAATCCGACGACCGATTTCTTCTACGAAATAGTAGGCAGTTGATCCAGTTCCGAGTCCAACAACCATACCATCCTTGACAAACTCAGCAGCCTTGATACCTGCCATCTTTTTCAGATTCTCCACTTAAACACCTCCATTAAAGAGCTATTTTTATTATAACATGTATCCGTTTTTATTTCATGGATACACTGGAAAAACCCGAACATTTTTATTTCGGGTTTTTATGTCCTATTTAACCATGTCAGGATCGTAATCATAGAATCCTGTGTCGAGGAAACGGTTTTTAGGGTGTAACTTGCGCACTTCCTCATCTAACAAGAAAGCTTGGTCATGGCTGAATTTGCCCTCTTGAATCAAGCTGCGTGCTTGGACAAAGAGTTTAGCAATCTCTACAAAATTCTGACCAGGTGTGTAGAGCCCCTCTAGCTTCCAGTGAGTGAAACCATGCTCTACCAATTCTGTCAATTTGGTCATCAAATCAAGGTCATTGTTAGCAAAGATGTGGGTACCATGATTGTCTTCAAAGATAGAGTAATGGCTCTCTGGATCACTTGGTTCAGCCAAGAAGAGGTCACGTTTACGCGTTTTTTCATCATCAATATGCGTAAAGTTATAGTAGTTTTGCAAAAGTGGTCGCTTAGAATGGTGAATGACACTAGCTCCGTAAACCAACACTTCAGCAGGAATTTCCAAAATCTCAGGCATCTTGAAGAGCTCAGCAGATGGAATTTCACGCGCCAAAACCGCCTCAGATGCGCCAGCCTTTTGCCCCCAGAAGTTAATCTGACGGCTGCTTGTCACCATGGTTGAAGCATCGTAGATGGTCTTGAAGGAATAACCATCGCGATTGACTACATAAAAGACACCTGCATCTCCTACTGTAATATAGTCTGTCTTTATTTCTTCCAAGAAGTCTAGGAAAGGTTTGATACGGTCCATCATATCTTGGTGCATGAGGGCATTAACCGCGACAATCAATTCCTTGCCTGCTTCATGAACCAACTTAGCAATCTCACGCAATTGGTCATGACTAAAAGTCGTTGGCAGACGAAGGCCAAAATCTTTCTCACCAACATAGATACGATCTACGCCAGCTTCGAGTAGTTGTTTAACTTGTTCAATACTTTCAGCAGTTGCTGTAATGATAATCTTTTCCATAAGAAAAATTATACCACATTTCTCAAAAATCAGCTATGGTTACTGAGAGTTTCACAAAAAGTTAAACTTGTTTCTATCTTTCCCAATCAAAAAAGTGAACAGTAACTTGTACCATTCACTCTATTTTATGCATGTGTTTCTTCAACTAGGTGGCCATCGTTCATGACATAAATACGGTCAACCTTATCAAGAAGGCGTGTATCATGTGTAATCATGACAACTCCTCTGCCTTGTTCATGGGCAATGGCGGCCAACATCTCCGTTACTTGGTAGGCACGCTGGGTATCCAGACTGGCTGTCGGCTCATCTGCAAGCACAATGCTCGGATTGTTATAGAGCGCCCTAGCAATCGCGGCACGCTGACGTTCGCCACCCGATAGAGCTTTGGGATAATGATTTTGAACTTTTTCCAAATCCAACAAGTCAAACAGCTCTTTTCGGTCACTTTTACTATTTTTTCCCTTATCTAGTCTGTCTATCAAATCCAGCTGTTCCTTGACCGTTAGAAAAGGAATTAAGTTTGAAGCCTGGAGAATGAAACCAAACTCCCTAAAACGGAGATCTGTTTTTTCCTTCTCCGTCAAACTGCCTGTTTCCTTCCCCTTGACTAGAATCTTTCCACTCGATGCTTCCTGAAGTTGTCCTAGAGTTGTTAGAAAGGTTGTCTTTCCAGAGCCAGAAGGCCCAACAATAGCTACGAACTCTCCCGCATTTAGCTGAAAATTCGTCTCATGCAGGGCTACGACTCTCATCTTTCCTTCCCCGTAGGTTTTTGTCACTTGAGTCATTTCAATCAATGCTGTCATACTATTCTCCTTATCATTCTGCAATTGCAGTAATCGGGTCCACCTTTAGCAAGCGTGGAAGTGAAATGACACCACCTAGAAGGGCCATCAAGGAAATTACCAAGCTTAGGACAGAGTAGGCTATCCAACTTGGATAGAAAAAGAAGGTAGCTGGTAAGACTAAAATCACTCCTCCAATTGCCAGCAAGGCTAAAGCAATCCCCATACCAGCTAGGAGGAAGATTTGACAGAAAAGGGACCATACAATGGTTTTAATCTGTATTCCCTGAGCCCGCATTATTCCATAAAGGCCTAGTTTTTGGATGGTAATGATATAAACAAAAATCCCCACAATCAAGCCTGTAATGACAATCATAGCAAGAATCATTCCTGAAAATACATTCACCTGAGGTGTGTAACCAGGAATTTTCGATATCATTTTTGGAATGGAAATCTGCTTCAGTCCATCGCCAG
>NZ_KQ970235.1:555745-566813 GCF_001579025.1 Streptococcus oralis | reverse complement strand
GGTCCAATAAGTTGTCAGACTCGTAAAGACAACAGGCTCAGTGAAAAACTTATTTCCTTGAGTCAGGCCTACAATCTTGTAACTTGTCTCACTTCCATTGAGCTGAATGGCATCACCTAGCTTCATCCCATAGTTCTCAAAAGACTGATCCACGACAACCTCATCATCCCCTTCTGGGTACCTTCCCTCCGTTAAACTAGGAGAGATAAAAGAGTCCCAATTTTGAGCAAAGATGGAAACGTTGATCTTTTCACTACCATCGACTAGATTGGTTACAGCGAACATATAGCCCAATGGAGCAGCCTCTTCAGAACTCTTTTCCTTGTAGTCCTTTTCAGGAATAAAGGATGCCGTCAAATTATCATTTGCGTAGTCGGATAAAACGACACCCGTCGCTTGCCAATTATCAATAGCTGCTCGGTTGTTTCGCACAAGACCAAGAGCTAGACTGGTCATAAAAAAGACCATAAAAGCGATAAGAAAAATGGTCGTTAAGATCAAACTATATCGAAGTTTGTTTCGTAATATCTCTTTGATAGCAAGATACATGCTTATCTCCTTTTACTTTTCCCAGAGGTAGCAAGAATGCAACCCAGTCCAATAGACAGAATCTCTGTCTTATCATCCATTCAAAACAACTCCTACCTATACTTTTTAAAATAAATCAGGTAGCAACTTAACAAATCATCTTAGGAAAAAGCCTCAGCTTGCTATCAATTTATATAAGTTATCCTTTCCTTTCTCAGTATATTTATAAAAGAGAAGGTCAGGTCATCTGTTTTAAGTGTAACATCCATGCTACCATTTTCCCTTGTAGGTGTCAAGAGAGCGACTTAGAGAATGATAAGAGACTTTAGTAGTTTTGTAACAATCCTGTAATAATTCTCTGCATAAAAAATGATAAAATAGTTATGTATTGTTAAGGAGAGAATCATGTCCGCAAGAAAACTAGAAGCTTATGAGTTTGAACAAGCTCCCGAATCGAAACAAACTCCGCTTTACCAAGATTACACACCTGAAGCCCCAGTCGGCCCTAACCTAAAAGAGATTTTATTTTTTGTAAATATCGCTTGTTTCTGTATTTTTATGGCACTTTTTAGTTTTATCTTTTTAGCTATAAAATTTAATACAGCTTTATCCTTTGTCGCTGCAATGGGTCTTAGTTTCGCCCTTTTACAACTTCAAAGAAAGATAATGAAACGAAAATTTTCAAAATAAAGGTTGGTACTACTACCAACCTCTTTTTCAGTTATCAAAAAAGACAGTTCTATAACTGTCTTTTTTATTTATTCTTACGTTTTGAAGGAGATTGAATAGCAATCTTAACTTCAAAAATTGTCCCGCTAGGTTTGTTATCTTTGACGCTAATCGTTCCTCGTAAGGCATCTACGATCTGCTTGGCTAAAGATAGTCCAAGACCAAAGCCACCTTTCTGACGGGTTCTCGCCTTGTCTACACGATAAAAGCGGTCAAAGATTTTCTTCTTATCGGCAGCTGAGATCCCAATTCCGTTATCCGTTACTGTTAGATAGAGGTGGCGATCTGTAGCATAGACTACAAACTCAATTTCCCCATCTTCTTCAGTATACTTGATGGCATTGTCAAATAAAATGGTCATGAGTTGTTTTAGGAGCAACTGATCGGTCATGAATGGACGGTAAATTCGATTTTCATAGTTGAAAACACGATCATTTTCAGAAGCAATTAACTCATAGTTGGCAAAGGTTGTTTTAAAGAATTGTGGAGAAACTTCTGCTATTTCTGGTTTGATTCCATCATCTCGACGTGCAAGGTTGAGAAGATTGGTCGTGAGGAAACGCATGTTGCGAACCTCTTCAAGACTGGAAGCGATACTTTCGCTGGATTCCATGATTGTTGCCTCTGGTTTTCGAAAGAGATTCTCTAAACGATTTTGTAAAACGGCCAAAGGCGTTCTCAGTTCATGACTCGCATTTTCAACAAAGGATTTCTGCTTTTGCATACTTTCCAGCAAGGGTTTGACACTGACACGTGCCAGGTAAACACTGGCAATTAAAGACAGGAGCCAGAAACTAGCCATGACTACAACAATTAAATGCTCGTGGTTTTGGCTGATTTGCTCGAGCTGGCTGGTATTGATTAAAACCGCAGCATATTTGACGTTACTTGAGACGGAAGATGAGTTGGTTTCCATCAAAATCATCCGATAGGTTTCTTCCTGACCATAGCTATTGACAACTTGGATTTGGCGAATGTGATTCAACTCCTTTTTGTCCAGCTTGATCTTGTCCAAACCTAAAAAGCGATTGCCCAGTAAGAGCTGATTAAAATCCTTGTCAAAGAGCAAGACTTCCGTATTGGAGCTGACATTGGGCTTGATTTCAGCCTTGTTGGCATCCGCTGTTGCTGGTTGAATATCCTTAACCTCTTCAGTTGCCCGATTCAGGGCTAACTGGATAACCGCTTGGGGACTGCTACTAAGGGCTTGGAGTTTTTCATCTACAGAAGTGTAGAGACTCGAGTGCATGACCTGGAGGATAATCAAGGTCATAGCAGAGAAGATCAGGGTGAACACTCCAAAGTTTCGAATGAAATAGCTGAAATCATCCGCATACCATGTTTTTTTTAGTTTATTGAACATCTTTTAAAATATACCCGACACTACGCAAGGTTTGAAGATTTTCAGCAAAGGCTGTTCCCTTCAATTTCTTACGAACTTTTGAGACATAGACTTCTACAACGGAAATCGTCGTATCGCTATCAAATCCCCATAGACGGTCAAAAATTTGCGTCTTGGGAAGAATAACATTTTGATTTTGAAGGAAATAAACCAATAACTCAAACTCTTTTCCGAGTAGTTCCACAGGCGTGTCTTCCACCTTAACCTCATTCGTTGAAAGGTTGACGACAATATCCCCATAGGTCAAGGTGTTTTCGTTAAACTTACCTGAACGTTTGAGAAGGGCTTGGATCCGCATTTTAAGTTCTTCTAGGTAGAAAGGTTTGGTAAGGTAGTCGTCCGCTCCCAACTCAAAACCATGTCCCTTGTCATCCAAACTTTCCTTAGCTGTCATGATAAGGACTGGTGTCGTAATTCCTTTTTCACGCAATTCTTTCAGAACTTGGAAGCCATTTTTTTCCGGCAACATCAGGTCAAGCAAAATCAAGTCATAGACGCCACTTTCTGCTTCGTAGAGACCTTCTTCTCCATCAAAAACCTGCATGACATCTGCAAAATCATCTAAAAAGTCAAATACTGAGTTTGACAGGCCTAGGTCATCTTCTACTAATAAGATTTTTATCATGAGAAACTCCTCCTTGTTATGATTATTATACCAAAATTGCCTTAAAAAAAACTCAACTCTCTCTCGTTTTCAGATAGAAAGTTGAGTTTTTGTTTACATTTTGAACGAATTAAGCCTTAGCATATTGGGCTACAACAGCTTCTACTGCAGCTTTCTCACGCTTAATCAAATCAACACGCGCTGCGATATCCTTGATCCCCATACGAATGTTACGGCTAAGAGCAAGGTCAGAGAGTTGTGGCTCAAAGAATTCCTTGTACTCTGCCAAGCGTTCTTCTGTTTTAAAGATGTGTGATGGGAAGATGACAAAGCTGTCAAAGCTCATATCCCCACCAAGAGCTGCCTTGATCCAATTCCAGTTTTCACGCGCCCAAACCCAAACAGTTTCTTGGGTAGCTTGGTGTCCTAGGAATTGGAGGTACCATGAAGAAAGGTCTTGTGGTTTCACCACAAATTTGTCCTTCCATGAACGAATCAAGGTTTGGATATTATCAGCATCTGTACTGTAGGCTAGAGCAGCTGCCAACTGGCGTTTGAAAACAGCATCTGTGGCATGAGTGTAGAGGTCCAGATAAGTTGCGACCAAGTCCTTGGTCTCATGGTGTTTCATTTCATTAATGAGAACTTGAGCACGGATTGCTGCTGGAAGTCCTGCAAGATTCTCCTTGTGAGCTGCAAAGATTTGGCTAGCAACTTGACTAGCTTCTGCATCATTTGAACGAATCATCATAGAAACAGCCAACTGACGAACCAATTCGTCTTCATCTGATTCTCCATCTTTGGCTTCAAAACCAAGACGGTCATAGTTGCGACGAGCCAATTTAGCAACCAGACTGTTAAAGGCTTTCTCAGTTTCTGTTCCTTCATCAATAAAGCGCTCAAGGGCAGCAATCACTTGAGAAACAGCTGAAACTACCAAGTAAGACTCTTCTTTAGCAAGTTTATCAAGGACTGGGAGCAAGTCAGCATAAGAAATGTGCCCTGCTTCAGCCAACAAACGACGTTCTTGAACGATTTGAAGTTTACTTGTGTTATCAAGTGTCTCTAGCTCAGCAAGAACAGCTGCTAACAAGTCTCCTTGATAGTCGGTAATGTAGTGGGCCGTATTTTCAGTATTGAGACGAAGAGCTCCTTCATTTTCAGCAAGAAGAGCGGTGTAGCCAGGGATTTCGATACTTTCAGTTTCGAGTGTATCTGGCAAGCCTTTCCAGTTGCTGTTGAGTGGCACCACCCAGAGGCGGTTCTTGTCTTCGTGCTCACCGATAAAGAATTGTTTTTGTGAAATCTTCAAGATAGCATTTTCAACTTTGACAGTGAGAACTGGATAACCAGGTTGTTCCAACCAAGAATCCATAAAAGCTGCAACATCACGTCCTGACGCTTTTCCAAGGGCATTCCAAAGGTCACGACCAATGGTATTGCCATATTGGTGTTTTTCAAAGTAGGCATGCAAACCTTTAGCAAAATCAGCATCACCGAGCCAACGGCGAAGCATGTGCATGAGACGGCTTCCTTTGGCATAAACGATAGCTCCATCAAAGAGGGTATTGATTTCGTCTGGGTGTTTAACCTCGACGTGGACAGACTGAACGCCATCAGTCGCATCACGTTTAAGTGCTCCCGGCACACCACCTGTTTGGAAATCTTCAAAGATATTCCAACTTGGCTCGATGGCATCCACACAGACGTATTCCATCATGTTAGCGAAGCTTTCATTGAGCCAAAGGTCATCCCACCATTTCATAGTCACGAGGTTCCCAAACCATTGGTGGGCGAGCTCGTGAGCGATAACAAGGGCAACCTGTTGACGGCTGGCAAAGGTTGAGTTCTCATCCACAACTAAGTATACTTCACGGTAGGTTACCAGACCCCAGTTTTCCATTGCACCCGCTGAGAAGTCAGGGAGGGCGATATGAAGAGATTGAGGGATTGGGTACTTAACTCCGTAGTAATCTTCGTAAAACTCGATTGAGCGAACGGCAATGTCCAATGAGAAATCAAGGTTTGATAATGGGTGAGCTTTGGTTGAATAGACACCTACGAGGGTACCATTTTTAGTTTTAGCCGTCACCCCTTGCAAGTCACCAGCTACAAAGGCCAACAAGTAAGATGACATACGAGGTGTTGTCTCAAACTTCCAAATACCTGTTTCCTTGCGGTTTTCAACATCAATTTCTGGCATGTTTGACAAGGCCAATTCACCTTCTGCTTGGTCAAAACGTAGAGAAAGGTCAAAAGTTGCTTTGGCTTCAGGCTCGTCCACACATGGGAAAGCTTCACGCGCAAAATGGCTTTCGAACTGAGTAGACAAGACTTCCTTCTTGATACCATCCACTGTGTAGTAAGAAGGGTAGATCCCTGTCATGTTGTCTGTAATTTTTCCTGAAAAAGCGATGACCATTTCAACTTGACCAGCCTCAGCCAGTTCGATATGAAGGGCTTCATTTTCATGATCAACTGTAAATGGACGAGCTTGACCCGCAACTTCTACAGAAGCGATTTCCAAATCTTTTTGGTGAAGGGAAATACGGTCAGTCTTGGCTTGACCAGTAATAGTCACCTTTCCAGAAAAGGTCTTGGTCTCACGACTCAAGTCTAAAAATAAATCATAGTGTTCAGGAACAAATTGGGTAATAAAATGTTCAACTGCTTGCATAGTTTTCTCCTATTCTAAGTTTAAGAGTTTTACTCTTCTTCAAACAAACTTATTATATCATGTTTTGCTTAAGAAAAAAGGATTGGACGGTAATTTCCAAAACTTTCTTCCTTCTACAGTCTAGAGTGGGTAGACCTTGCGAAATTCTTCTAAAACAACCTTGCTGTCAGGTGTAAAAGTTAGTCCAGCCTCCCTCATCCACTCGGTGAAACAGTCCTCATGAACCTGGCGCCAATAGGCTAGGGATTTGTCACCTTCCCCTTCCTTAAAGGCGTGGTCAGCAGAAACTTGATTGAAAGGCTGAACGGAAACCTTGGTAATTTCGACAATGCAGACAGCCCGATCTTGACTATCTAAAATAACATCGAAGGTCCCTTCTTGTGGAAGAGGTTCGTCTTCTAGTGCGTAGAGGTCGTAGGCTGAGGCGGTTGCTGTCTTCTCGCCTCTTAGTACCAAATCTGCCAAGAGATCTGCTTCCACTCCAAAAGCCCAGGCATCTATCTCATCTCCGATAGAGGGATTGATTTGCTTGTATGCATTCCACATTTCTTGCGATGTCATGTGTGCTCCTTTGTAATTTTTTACTTACTTCTTTTATACGTTTGAGATGGTCTGGATGATCAATCTCTAAATTAAAAATCTCTGGAATAGAACTGTAGTGGATAATGCACTTGATACCCATCTGATTCATTTTTTGTATGAAAGAAATATTCAGATAGCCTGCTACTGCGAAATCTATCTTTTTCGCCGTTGCTTTATCCTGCATCTGTCTCAGCATATCTAACATAATGGGATTTTCCATATCATGCCATTGACTATTTCTCACAGTCGCAAAAACAAAAGAAGTCAAATCGTTCATTCCAACAACAATTTTTGAAATACCAGTTTCCAGTATTCTGTCCAAATCAAAATACGCAGACGGTAATTCAATCATAGCGCCGACTTTCCCAGTAAAACTATGCTGACGCAATGCTGTAATAGCTTGTTTTAATTGGTCGGCATCATTGACAAAAGGAAAAATAACAGACAGATTGGGATTGGTTTGATAAACTTCTGTAACGACATTTGCCTCAGCCTGAAATTCATCTGAACATGCCAACAAACGCCTTATCCCTCTATATCCAAACAAGGGATGATTTTCATCAAAATGCTCTTTAGTCCCCTCTAAACAATTAGCTTCTGTATTTGTTAACTCTGAAAAACGATACCAAACCTCTTCATCTGAGTACAAGGAGCAAATGGTATCTAGATAATCTTTTACAAATTGCTGACAACTTGCTAATAGGATGTTTTGATTAAGCTCTCTCAGTAAGTATTCTCCACGAATCATACCAACATGATGTAATAATTGAGGGTAAACTTTTTCAACAATTCGTTCGCCACTAAGGGCAAGTTGGTTTCTCATCATTCACCTTCCAATTCATATACAAGGTCTTGTCCAGTTCTGGAAGTCCTAATAACTCTGCTTTGACCTTCAAGACTAATGGCGATGCATTTTCCTCTGTAATTTTCTGAATATCCATCCAAATATATCCGAGTGAATCATTCGCACCATCAGACACAGCTTCAGAAATCGTGACTTGAGGTTCCTCCTCGTTTATCTCAATATCATAAAAGGCCATGATATGATGTACGACGAAGTTTTGCCCATTTTCTTGAACTAGCACATCATAGATTCTAGGGTTTGAATAATCGCTAAGCGTATACCCCGTCTCTTCCATAACTTCCCTCTTGAGAGTTTCTGTCAACCCCTCACCTAGTTCCTGACTCCCACCAGGTAAATCATAACGATGTTGATAAGGGCCTCTCGTTTTTTCAATGCAGAGAAGTCTACCTTCTTGAAGACAGACTCCGTATACACCAAAATGATGTTTGATTTCCATCCTACTCCTCCTACTTCAAAGACCAGCCACCATCCACTGTCAGGATTTGTCCTTGCATGGCGGATACGTGACCGCTAGCTAGGAATATGCTGACTTCTGCAATTTCACTTGGCTCAATCCAGCGTTTGATGGGTGTCTCGCTAGCCACCCAATCTGCCAATCCACCTGGCTCAAAGTCAGCTGCAGTCATTCCAGTCTTGACTGCACCTGGAGCAATACCAAAGACCTGAATCCCAGCTTCAGCATAGTCTAAAGCCAACTGCTTGGTAAATCCAGCCAGGGCATGCTTAGAGGAAGTATAGGCGTGACCACCACCACCAGCTAGACTTGAGGCAATGGAACACATATTGATAATAATTCCTTTTTTATTTTCCAACATTTGTGTCAAATAATACCGAGTCAACTCAACAGGAGTCACGTAGTTGATTTCAAAAATCTCTTGAATTTCCTGGGCTGATTGTTCCAACAGTGGTTTGTAATCATCCAAAACTCCAGCAGTATTGCACAAAACATCCACATAAGGGCACCAGTCAAAAATTGGCTCCAAGTCCAAGGTCAAATCTCTCTGTAAAAAGTGAAAATCACCCTCTAAAACTGGATTTTCACCTTGGTCAACTCCATAAACTTGATAGCCATTCTCTAAAAAGAGGCGAGCTTGAGCCAGACCGATCCCTGAACTTACTCCCGTAATCAATACACGTTTAGTCATGCACTTCTACCCAATCCGTCGCCAAAACATCACAAGGTGTCGGGCTCCACATAGAAAAACCTTCTCCTTCGCCAGATACGTTGATTAGGAAATAGGGCGTCACTTCAAGTGCAACTCCGTTTTGTTCAATCGTATCAAAAAGTTGAACATAGTTTTCAGCCCCTCCCCAGCCAGTACGAACATATTTTTTCTTAGCCTTTAACCCAGGCAAAATTTCTTCAAATGTCATAGTTTTCTCCTTTTATATCGATAAATCTTCACTTCATTATAACAAAAAACCGCTTTAAAACGGCTTTTTGATTGTGATTTATTCAAATCTGCTTCTACCTAGGGCAAATCATTCCCTGCAGCAAGATAAATTTCATACCATTCTTTTCTTGTTAAGCTAAAGTTTGTTGCTTGGCTAGCTTCTATCAAATGCTTTGGATTTGTTGTACCTACGACTGCCTGCATTTTAGCTGGATAACGCAATATCCAAGAAATTGCAATAGTTGAAGGAGTTACTCCATATTTAAAAGCTAAACGATCAAGTACTTGATTCAAAGCTTGAAATTTCTCATTTCCAACAAAATTCCCTTTAAAATACCCGAATTGTAAGACAGACCATGCTTGAATGACCACATCGTGCAATTTGCAATATTCAAAAATGCTACCATCTCGCATAGTTGCTTGACTATCTTCCATATTAACATGAAAACCTGATTCGAATCCTGGAGTAAAAGCCGCACTCAATTGTAGCTGATTAACAGCTAACGGCTGCTTGACATCTTTTTTAAGCAACTCCATCATCATAGGATTTTGATTAGAAACTCCAAAATCTCGGACCTTACCTTGTTTATAAAGAAGATCAAAGGCTTCTGCTACTTGGTCAGATTCCATCAAAGCATCTGGTCGATGAAGAAGCAAGCTATCTAGATGATCAATCTTCAATCTTTGCAAAATTCCGTCGACTGATTTTATAATATAGTCCTTAGAAAAATCAAAATAGGTAAATTCTTCAATGCGAATGCCACATTTGGACTGAATCCACATCTTTTCTCTTAAATCTGGACGATTTTTTAGGACAATACCTAACAGTTCTTCACAACGACCACGACCATAAATATCAGCCAAGTCAAAAGCATTGATTCCAACAGAAAGTGCTGTTTCTACAAGCTCTTCAACTTCTTTTACAGACTTATCTTTTATTCTCATCATTCCGAGAACAATTTCTGATAATTGTTTGTCATCTTGACCAAGAGTTATGTATCTCATCAAATTTTTCTCCTTTAATTCTACATTCTTCATTTAATTATAACAAAAAACCGTTTTCCAACGGCTTTTTGACTGTGTATCTACTAAATTCTTCTTACCACTGCAATCCGGCTTCTCTGATTTCTTTCTTAGAAGCAAATTTACCATTTGGTCTGTGCCATCTCCCTTTTCTATCTCTAAAGTAGCCACCTGAATTTGTTGATGGCGAGTTTGATTCCTGGCTTTCTTCCTGTTCTTGTGCGGCTTGGCGAGCTTTTTCCTGTTCTTCTTCTTTTGCTTTCTTTTCAGCTGCTTCTTTTTCTTCTGCCTCTTTCTTGGCTTTTTCCTCAGCTTCCTTCTTAGCCTTTTCTTTTTCTTCTTTTATCTTTGCATCTTCAACTGTATTTTTAGCCGTACCGTCCAAATAATTGATTTCCGCATTAGCTGAAACATTGTCTAAAACAACATGCGTCACTGAATACTGATCAACCTTTTCTTTACTACCACCCAATTTGATTTCCAAGAGTTTGCCATTTTCATCTATTCCCACATACTGCAATTCAATTTGTCTCGGAATTAATTCATCTTTCTGATAGATTGGGTTTACCTTGTAGTCAAGATAATAGTTGGGGTGATTGGCCAACCAAGAGTCCAATCGATTTTCATAATAAAGCATGCTACTTTGGTTTTGGTCATCTGTTCCAGAATAATTTCCAGCATTGAGCCAGTTAGTCATAGGAACCAAGTTTTTCTTTTCATCGTTTAATCCACTAAATTGGTAACCAATCAGATGACCTCTACTCATCAACCAAGCTTCTTTTTTACCATCACCATAAAAGAATTTATAATTGTGCCATCCAACTGGATCATAAGTCAACTTGGACTCTCTCTTCTCAGTTGGCTCATCACTGTCCTTAAGTTGAATATGAGCACCCGTTGCGCGTGATTTAGAATCCAATTCTCCAAGTTCTAGTTGTTTCTCATTTTTAAAAGGCAAGAGTCCAGCTTCTTTAAACAACTTCTCATCAAACTTGATTTGCTTCTGTTCAATTTTTTCTTCTGGGACCTTTGATTCCGCCTTATGTCCAGAACAAGCAACTAATGTTGTGATGGAAAGCAAAGCAATTGAGAAGGATAGTAACTTTTTCATAAAATTCTCCTTTTTATATAATAATTAGATTAATATCTCCTATTACATTTTACTATCATTTTGTTAATTGTTCAAGAATAAAGATACTGTTATTATACTATTTCTCCTCCAATGTTCAAAACAAAAACGATAACCACTTTTCAGTAGTTACCG
>NZ_KQ970235.1:548646-555725 GCF_001579025.1 Streptococcus oralis | reverse complement strand
CATCATGATGCTAGCAATCTTCTCACCCCAGTAAGGATCGGAAGCATAGCGAACATTCATTCCAGTTGCCTTGTTTCCAAGGTGGTCTCTGCCGTAGTCAATGTAATTCTCACGAATCCACTTGGCCGCTCCAAGGATTCCTTTATCCACATTATCAAAACTCTTGGCTGAGAGATATGGGCTAGTATCATAAGCAGCAATACCAAAGAAGTTGTTCTTATCTCTGGCAATTTGACTGCGACCCCAAGCACTTTCAAGGGCACTATGTGCCATCAAGTAAAGGGCATTGACACCGTAGCGTTCCTCAGCTTCTTTGAAAGTCGCTCCTTTACCTGCTAGAGGACTATCCTGCAAGTTCATCATCGAATACAGTTTATCCAATTCAGCTGCACTATAATTACTTGGTTCTCTCAAGTTTTTATAGAGGAAAGGATTTTTAATGGTAAAACCATCAAAATGCTCCCCGTCAGTTGAGTAGTACTTCTTACCAATAACCATAGCAGATGTGTGTGGAGCTACTTTGATACTCGTGTATGGAGAGAGTTCATGGTAGAGGAATTTCCCATCACTAGTATAATGAGGGATAAACTCGCTTCCTTCATCTACTGCTGTCAAATCACTTTGATTCATATAGCCAGACAAGCCAGAAATCGAAACTGCAAGTCGGCCGCCTTTTCGCGTCGAGCTATCCAGTGAAACAATGCTTCCTTGGTTAATGTAACTCAAGATTTCTCCAGATGCACTATAGACATAGGCAGTGATTGGTTTAACTTTGTAATATTTGGTTTTATCCGCAACATGCCATCTACCAGAAGCATCCAAGGTATGACCATCCACAGTTTCATTTTTTGCCATATAACCGCCTGATTTAAGGTAGTACCATGATTGGTCGGATGAATCGTAGATTAATTCTTTCTCAGCCATCTTTCCATTTGACTTGAGGTAGAACCAGTTATTCTTGTACCATACCCACTCACTCGCAGCCATATAACCACCAGATTTGAGATAGTAGTAACCATTATCCCAGAGCCATTCTTTATTGGCATAATTTCCATCAGAGTTGATATAGAACCATGAGTTATAATTCTTATCAAAGAGCCATCCTTTACCAGCTTTTGATCCACTACTTGTCACATAATTACGGTCAATCCAAGTTTCCGTAGAGAGGTAGCCACCAGATTTGAAATGGTAATCCTTGCCTTTGATGGTTTGCCAACCTTTTTCAGCATAGGTTCCGTCAGCTTTCAAGTAAAACCAAGAGTTATAATTCTTGTCAAAGAGCCATTCCGATTTCAATTTAGCTCCACTCTTCGCAACATAGAAACGATCTATCCAGCGCTCGGTAGAAAGATAGCCGCCTGATTTGAAATGGTAATCTTTTTCTTTAATCGTTTCCCAGCCTTTTTCGGCATAGGTTCCGTCAGCTTTCAAGTAAAACCAAGCATCATAATTCTTATCAAAGAGCCATTCCGATTTCAATTTAGCTCCACTCTTCGCAACATAGAAGCGATCAATCCAACGTTCAGTAGAAAGATAACCGCCTGATTTAAAATGGTAGTCCTTCCCATCTATAGTTAACCACCTATTTTCAGCATAGGTACCATCTTGTTGAAGGTAGAACCAACTGCTATAGTTGTCATCATAAATCCAGGCTTGTTTAACCTTATTACCATTTTCTGATATATAGCTTTTACCAAGCCAAGCATTTTTCAGCATTTTACCTTGTGAATTGATGTAGTACTGGTTCTCACCTTGAGTGATCCACTCATCTTTGGCCATTTTCCCGTCTTCTTTAAGGTAATATTTTTCTTGACCTTGTTGAATCCATTCTTTTTGAGCTTTCTGACCATCAGACTTTAGATAATACCAGGATTCTTTTTCCTGATTAAATACCCACTGTTCCTTTGCTTTAGCACCACTTTCAGTCACATAGTACTGGCCAACCCACGTTTTCGTAGCTAATTTTCCAGCTTCGTTAAAATAGTAATCTTTACCACCAACTGTCAACCAGCCATTTTCTGCACGTTGACCATTATCTTTAAGATAAAACCAGTTCTGATGCGTTTGGTCAAAAAGCCATTGCTTGGTTGCTGGTTTCCCGTCTGCTTTGAGGTAGGTCTTTCCTTGCCAAGTCCCCTCTTCTGCTTTTGCTGTCTCCACTACAGTAAAAAAACACCCCAATAAGCCAGCACTTACTAGGGCCACTTTCCATCGTTTCATTTAAATGCTCCAATAACGTTTTCTAAACCCTATTGTAACATAGTTAATCGACGGAAATATTACAAATTGATGAAGATTCTATTTCTTGTTGACGATAAGGAAAGACTAGCTTATCTCAGACTGGCTTTGACTTCCTTGCGTAATTCTTCCAAACTGCTAATGCCATACTTATCCATGACTTTTGGTAGATGTTCGATGATATCAGGACAAGCGTAAGGATTGGTAAAGTTGGCTGTTCCAACTCCGATGGCAGATGCACCAGCTAGATACATTTCTATCGCTGCTTCAGCCGAATCCACTCCTCCCATTCCAATAATGGGAAGGTCGGTTGTTTGGGCGACTTGGCGGATGAGTTTGAGGGCTACTGGAAAGACTGCTGGACCTGACATTCCACCTGTTCCATTGGCTAGGATTGGCTTTCTGGTTTTGAGGTCAAAGCGCATACCAACTAGAGTATTGATCATGGTTAGGCCACTTGCTCCTGCATCTTCTGCTGCTTTAGCAATAGTGACAATATCCGTCACGCTAGGGGTTAACTTGACATAGACTGGCACATCAGAAGCTTCGACAGCTACTTTTACCACTTCATAAGCTAGATCAGGATCTTGCCCAATCAAAAGTCCATGATTGCCGTGATCCACATTCGGACAAGAGATATTGAGCTCGATCGCTTTTACATTAGCTGCCTTGGAAATTCCCTGAGAAACGGCAGCGTACTCTTGTTTTGAAAAGCCAGCTACATTAGCTATGATAGGAAGTGTTGGATATTCTCTTTCCAGCCAAGGCAGTTTTTCAGCTAAAACAGCTTCTAAACCAGGATTTTGCAAACCGATTGCATTGAGCATACCAGCAGGTGTCTCTGCAACTCTGGGAGTTGGATTGCCAAAACGGGGTTCAAGTGTCGTCGCCTTGATCATAATGGAGCCTAAAAGGTCTAAATCATAGTACTTGGCATACTCCTGACCAAAACCAAAACAGCCTGATGCTGGAATAATCGGATTTTTCAAATCCAATCCCGGTAGAGAAACTTGTAAGCGATTTGTAGTCATGACTTTCTCCTTATAATACAACTGTTCCTGTGCGGAAAACAGGGCCATCTTCACAGACACGTTGGCTGACGGTTTCACTATCTGGCACTTTTAGGACGCAGGCATAGCAAGCTCCCATCCCACAAGCCATACGAGATTCTAGAGATAGATAGGCTCTTGGATGATCATAAAATCTTTGATTGATATACTTCATCATTCCAGGAGCCCCACATGAGTAAACAGCATCAAATTGACTGTCTAAATCATTGATGACGACTGACACATTTCCCTTAATGCCATAAGAACCATCATCAGTCGTTACAAAAACCTGACCATACTGGGTTAATTCTGTTTCGAGAATAACAGCATCCTTGTTGGCAAAACCGAGGACTGTCACTACTTTCACCCCACGCGCATACAATTCCTTGGCCACCTCAAGCAAGGGTGGAACACCAATACCCCCACCAACAAGGAGAACTTGGCTCGGGTCGTCCAGGTCAGACAAGTCAAAACCGTTCCCCTGAGGTCCCATCACATCAAGTGTATCACCCTGACTTAATGTTGAAAAAATAGCGGTCCCTGCACCCTCAATCCGATAAATGAGTCGACACTGCTTCTTAGCCTTGTCAATAGATGAGATTGAAATAGGACGACGCAAGAGATGGGCATCATCAGGCACACGCAGATGAAGAAATTGGCCTGCTCGCATGGCTTCAACCATCTCTCCTTCTAGAACTAATTCAAAGATTGCTGGCGCAATTGCCTCTTGTGCGACCACCTTCATGGTTTCCAAACGAATCGCACCCATACGCTTCTTACATGTGGGATTCATGATTTTCCTCCTTAAATTTTAAGGGGACCAGATAAAGAAAAGACCTTGCTATTGCAAGGTCTCAGTCGAGATAGGACAGAACTCATGCGCACACTTAAAAAGTCTCCGCAAAGAGTCCCCTATCCCTTTTATCTGACACCTTGTGAGTCTCTCTGGACTCCCCTTAAAGGTTAAATTTGTATTAGTATACTCTTTCAAAGTAAAAAAGTCAAGTAGAAAACGAACATTCTACTTGATCTTACTGGATTATTTTTCACGAATGACTTCGACCTTGTAGCCATCCGGATCCTTGACAAAGTAATAGTTTGGTGGGTTACCTGGTAGGCCTTTGGGCTCTGTAACCTCATAGCCTTTAGCGCTATGTTCTTGATGTAGGGCCTCAAGGTCAGGTGTACTGAGGGCGATATGGGCAAAGCCATCTCCTACTACATAAGGACCGTGATCATAGTTATAGGTTAACTCCAACTCGTAGTCATCACCCTCAAGTCCTAGATAGACAATGGTGAAAGCATGATCTGGAAAATCTCTGCGACGTAATTCTTTAAAACCAAAAGCATCTTGATAAAATGCAATTGATTTTTCAAGGTTTTCTACTCGCAAGCAAGTGTGTAGCATTTTTGAAGCCATTTTCATTACCTCTTTCGTTTTAATAGTTCTATTATACCTTTATTCAGGAAAATTTACTAGAAACTTGAACCAGAGTCCTCTTCTCTAAGCTTTCATTCTAAGCAGCACTTTTACGATTTTCCTTGCGTATATTGCGAATAAGGAAAAGCATGATCAGGATAAAAAGCCCCTCGAGGAAGTAGAACGTAAATTCGCTGTTCATGATTAGTAAGTCTTTGTAATGATAGTTATTACCGAAAACTGAATTTGGTGCGAATAGGATTCTGAATAGTCTTCTTAAGAAAATAAAGATCTGCAATCCATAAATCATAAAGACCTTCTTCACACCAATCATGAAGCCTTGTTCCTTTGTAAAATAAGACAAAGCGATTCCATTTAACAAGAGGATAACGGTTATGGCCAGAGTTTCATTTCGTAGAATAGTTGGATCAAAGATATCTAAACGGCTGTGAATATATGGCAACGTTTGAAAGAGTAGAATTCCCAAGATTGCTGGAAGAAGGATTTTCTTCAGAGATGGTGGAAATCCAGGACTAAATCTTGTAAAGGACAAGCAAATCACAAGGATTGCAAAAATATGGAAGTAAGATATTGCAACTCCTGAAATAGTCTGGCTTTGATTTGCCAAAGCAGAAAGAAAACCAGCAGAAAGAAAGATACCGATAGGAATCAGCTTATCCAAAGAATAATCCCACTTCAGCCCCTGACTCACTTGGAAACCATCGATGAAGCTGAAAAATGTAATAAACATAAGGGCACCAATGAGACCAAACGGTAAGGATGGAATGACGAGGGTCAATAGCAAGATTAGTAGGAACCATGGATGGGGGCTGTAGTAGAATTTCCGTTTTTCCCCCCTAGCAGTCACTCCTTCCTCAATCGGTGTTTTCCTTAATTTTAGCATATAGACGTAAAAGAGAGAAAACATACCCGCATGAACCCATGAATTATAACCCGGTCGCTCTATAATACTGAGTATCAAACTCACAATCGTAAATAGACTAAAGAAAAACTGAAGAAACTTATTTTTAAAGACTTGTATTTTTTTCCAATCCAAATAAGAGAGCTTGGCCTTCGGATGACTAAGTTCATAGGCATAAACTGTCATCTCTTCTAGTTTCTGGTCTGTCTCCTCCGTCATCATTTGGGGAGCCATTTTAGAAGTAGGAAAAGGAGCTAAAACATATCTCAGGAGCTCCCCGTCTGTGAATCGACGGTACTCCTTATAGATCTGTTGAAGCAAAACCGTTAGAATGCGTGGTCTTCCTTTAAAGTAGCTTCTCCACTTATCCCAATCATTGATATCTTCATCGTTCTTAGTGAGTTTATCTATATAAAGATAACCTTCATTGTACCAGTAATCAAAATTTTCTTTTTTGTTAAGTGCATACTCCTCTACCACTGAAGGATAAGAATGGATACTCTTCCAGAAATGGAGTTTTTTCAGGTAAGGATTTGATTCCTCATCACTGTAACGCTCTACAAATTGAAGAACGAGAGCTAACACTTTCGCATTGGTTAAAGGATAGACGTCCACCTTTTCTAACAAATCAAGTAGGAGCGTGTGATCTTGAACTGATTCAAAAAGGTATTGCCAATCACGTAACAGTTTGTACTCGTCTTGATAGCGAGCATGGAGCAACTCATAGAAGGCTGCCTCAACTTCATCTGGATTATCTAGAGAGTAGTGACTAAAGTCAACGTTTTCTCCCAGCTCCTCTTTTACTTCTTCTAAGTAATCAGCCAAGTCATTCAAGAGTGGATAATCCTCTTCAAATATGACTTGTCGGTTTTTTTCAAGGATATAGCTTAAAACAGGAACGCTCTTGATTATTTGACGATTCTGATTTACTTGATCCAAGACCATAAAGCTCAGATAGGGGTGCTTGAAAAATTCTATCCAAGAGCTCAATTGATTTGCTTTGTTAAAATCATGGAGAATTTCTTGGCAAAGTTTATAAGAATAATAGAATTCTTCAGTGGCTTCATGGGCGCTTTCAAGCGAACTGCCTTCCTCTTCTGCTATAGCTCTTTTAACTTTCCAATACTTCAGTTTATAGTAATAGCTCCAGTACTTAAAGTCAGGTATATAGCCTTCTAGCAAGGGAATGAGGATAGAGAATTGCTCCGGTTTGTTAAAAATATAAACATCCATTTCCTCTAAAACGGATTGAACAATGTCCATATCATACTGATACTGATGAAAGAACTGACGCCATAGATGCTCTTGTTCTTCTGGACTGTAATCATCATTTTTAACAATACTTTCAATCGCATTTCGGATCAGATAAGTTTCTTCATTATAACCGCTAAAGTCAAGAGTAGACCTTGTTAATCCTTCTTGCCCCTGGTTCTCTTCATTATCAAACGTT
>NZ_KQ970235.1:542519-548626 GCF_001579025.1 Streptococcus oralis | reverse complement strand
TCAAGGGTGGACTTTTGCTCATCCTCTTCCGCTTTAAAGGTTTCAAAGTTAAAGGAATTGCTTGTTTTATCAGTTGATTGCTGATAATCACTAAAATCAAGACTAGATCTTTCAGACTCTTCGTTCTCAGTCTTCGTTTCTTCAGTTAAGTTTTCAAAGTTGAGACTAGAGTTAGGCTTTCCATTCGCCTCTTCTTCAAGTTCAGTAGCTTCTTGAGAGTCACTCGCTTTTCTTAGGCTATTTTCTGGTCTTGTGTTTCTAGACCTCGCATAAGTCAAGGCTTTTTGGTAAGCTTCAACAATTTCTTGGTAAATTTCTGGTTGGTCTTCTGGGTGATAGAGCCGAACCAGTTCAGCATAACGCCTTCTAATAAGCTTGACGTCAGTCGTTGGCTCTATCCCTAAAGTTTCCCATATATTCATAAGGTCTCCTCTTTTACAGTCCTCGCTCTAGGAAGTCTAGATAGTTTTAAAATGATTGATAGAGTTTTGGCAAATGATACATAGATGCTTGGCTGACCTCTTCTTCAAATCGTCTAGTTTCAGCCATTAGCTCATCTCTTCTTCTCCCCAAGAGCATACTGTACACGCGATTCGCTTTTTCAATCAAGAAGCGATAAACCTCTGTTTCTTGAGCATTGATCTTATAGCGAGTCAACTCTGCTTGCTTAGCCTTGATTTCCTTTTCTGTCAGAGTAACACTATCTTGGAGAATAACATGACTAAAGACTTCCTGTGTTGAATCAATTTTCACTTCGACATCCAAAATCCCATTTAAATCATAGGTAAATCGAACTGTGAAACTTTCATTTACTCGAGTATTCACAGGGACGGGAACTTCTAATTCTCCTAGAAACAGATTTTGTGATGCCTTCATCATCTCACCTTGATAGACCTTTATCTTGACCTGACTCTGTCCCAATTCAGCCGTATAGTACTGCTCGATGCGTGAAGCAGGGAGGGTAGAATTTCTCTCAATAATCGGCGAAAAGCGGTCGCCAACTATTTCTATCCCCAGTGTAAAAGGACAAATATCAGACAGTAATAAATCTCGTATCTCACCTTGCCGCTCTTTTATTCCTGCTAAAAGGGCACAACCTCTCGCAATCATCCGATCGGGATCATCCGAAACCTGCACCACTTGATTGATACAGTAGGATAAAAAGTCCTGAACCAAGCGGAGTTTCGAAGTCCCCCCAACAAGAACAAAGTTATCTGATGATACATAGCTATAGCGCGCATCCATCAAGGCACGGTCCAAAACAGCCTTAACACGTGCTAGCAGAGGTTGACAAAGCTCATAAAAGCGTTGGTAGCTCAAGTCTAAAGTGTATTCTTGTTCTTGGTCCAGAACTGTCATCTTCACTTCTTCTTTATCATTGAGTTCTAGCTTTGTCTTTTCAGCCTGTACCAGAATCTTACTATAAAATTCTCGGGAAATCGTATCCTTGGTTAATTGATTGGAGGCTAAAAATTCCTCAGCAATAGCCGCAGTAAAGTCTTCTCCTCCCAATCGATTGTCCCCTGCGATTGACACGATTTCGACGATGTTATCAAATAGCTCCACAACTGAAATATCTAGCGTACCCCCACCAAAATCGACAACCACAAAAGATTGGTCTTCTTGATTGCTCATAGATTTTTTAGCAAGAGCAGCTGCGGAAGGTTCATTGATAATCCGATCAATCTGAACTCCTGCAAATTTCCCTGCTAGTTTGGTCGCATAGCGTTGAGCATCATTGAAATAGGCTGGTACACTGACAATCACTTCCTCAACCATTTCTCCAAGATAGGTCTCTGCATCGTCTACCAACTTTCGAATGATAAAAGAGCTTAATTCTTCAGCTTTATATGCTCGATTTCCTAACGTCAACTCATGCTTAGTCCCCATAAAACGCTTGAACTGAGAAACCGTCTTATCTGGGTGGGTTACCAAGCGTTCCTTGGCAATTTTTCCAACTATAATCTCATCATTGTCATCTAAAGCCACAACAGAAGGAGTCAAATACTCACCAAAAGCATTGGGAATCAACTTGACCTGGCCATCTTGGTATACCCCTACTAAAGAATTAGTCGTTCCTAAATCAATACCTACTATCATCTTCTTCAAACTCCAAATCTTTTTTAGATATTCCTATTATACAAGAAATATCCTATTTTCTTTGAAAAAATCTGTCATTTACTCTCTAAAATAGAAAATCATTTATGGAAAATAAAAAAGTTTCACCCTACTCTTGCGGTAAAACCACGAGAGTAAGAATGAAACAGTTTGTCATTATTTACCAAGTTTTGCTTTAGCTGCATCTGCAAGAGCTGTGAAAGCTGCTGCGTCGTTAACAGCCAAGTCAGCAAGCATTTTACGGTTAACTTCGATTTCAGCCAATTTCAAACCATGCATCAATTGTGAGTATGAAAGTCCGTTCAAACGAGCTGCCGCATTGATACGAGTGATCCACAATTTACGGAAGTCACGTTTTTTCTGACGACGGTCACGGTATGCATAGTAGTAAGAGTTCATTACTTGTTCTTTTGCAGTACGGAACAAGATGTGTTTAGCTCCATAGTAACCTTTTGCTAGTTTAAGAATACGTTTACGACGTTTGCGTGATACAACGCCACCTTTAACACGTGCCATGTTTTATTTCCTCCAAATATTTCCTAGAATTGTTTACTTACTGTTAGGCTATTATTTCAAGCGAGTAAGCATTGCTTTGATACGTTTGAAATCTCCTGAATGCACCATAGATGCTTTACGAAGATGACGACGTTGTTTCTTAGTTTTTCCGTGGAAACGGTGAGAAGTGTAAGCACGGAAACGTTTAAGTCCACCAGAACCTGTACGTTTGAAACGTTTAGCTGATGCGCGGTGTGTTTTTTGTTTTGGCATGATTTTTTCTCCTTTATTTAACTTTCTGACAATTATTTTTTGTCAGTTGCTGGCGCCAACTGCATGAACATTTGGCGTCCATCCATCTTAGCTCGTTGTTCGATGATTGCAATATCTTGTGTTGCTTCAGCAAACTCGGCTAAAACTTTTGCACCAATCTCTTTATGGGTGATCATACGCCCTTTTAAAACGAATAGATACCTTAACTTTATTTCCTTTTTCAAGGAACTTGCGTGCATTGCGAAGTTTTGTGTCAAAGTCACCCTTGTCAATAGTTGGACTCAGACGAACTTCTTTCACAGTAACAACACTTTGTTTTTTACGTTGTTCTTTTCGCTTTTTCTGATACTCAAATTTGAACTTACCGTAGTCCATAATTTTAGCAACAGGTGGTTTTGCTTGGGGTTGAATCAATACTAAGTCAACATTTGCACTATCAGCTAATGCTTGCGCTTCGCTGAGTGGCTTGATGCCTAGCTGTTCTCCCTCAAGACCGATCAAGCGAACTTCACGTACACGAATTTCATCATTGATGAATAAGTCTTGCTTTGCTATGGTTTTCACCTCTTTTTTATTATTAGAGAAAAACAATAGCGGACTCGTAATGATACAAGCCCGCACGTTATGATAGCGTTTCTTAGAAACTTTTCATCCGTAGGGCCAGGCAACTTGATGTCACAAGGCGAGAAGCTCTCACTTCTGCTTTTCTCAACTTTTATATGATACCAAGTTTTCTATTCCTTGTCAAGATAAAAAGTTATTTTTTCAAAAAACTTTCTGTTTTCTTCTTGATGTCCGCATCAAAAAGAGAGAACCATTCCGGTTCCCTCTCTGTGTTAGTTTTTTCCTCACCTTCCCTATAGGAACGCTAAGACCTATTAAAAACTTCCTTTTTACGTGAACTTCCCCATCTTTCGATAAATAGAATCCCCACTAACAAAAGAATTATCGTGCAAGGCAGTAAGACTACCCCCATGTCCCAATTTAGATTGACATTATCAATCTGCTTAGGTAATCTTCCAGACAAAATCTCCACTGAACGCAGGTAAGTAAAGGGAATCAGATGGGCAATACTCTGAAGAGGCTGAATCGTTTGGATACCAAACAATAAGCCAACAATCCCAATGAGGGAAAGAAATAGGACAGGCATTTTTTGCTTGAAAAAGTAAGCAATCAAGTAGACGACTTCCACAATGACGATAAAGGCTAAGAAAGCTAATAGCAAGCTAGGAAATAACACATCTTGTATTTTTCCAATAGTTACCTCTTGATTGGTTAAGCTATAAATAGGGTAGGGATAATCTAACTGTCCAAAACCACTTATCAGACTTCCCACTAGCAAAGAAAATCCACAGATTCCAATAAACAGCACGGTTACATAGCTCACCCCAACTCCAAGAGAGGACATGGCAAATGTCACTTTTGAAAAAGGATATAACTGAGCTGTATCAAGATTATTTTGATATCTTTCTGCGAACAGTTGTGTTAGCATAAAAATAATAGCAATCACAAACAAGGTTGGGATGATAGCCTCTAAAATCCAGACAATCTGATCAATCCCGTGGGTCGGAAACTCCAAAGTATGTGCTTTTATGTTCAAGGGATACAGGGCTTGGTAAATCTTTCGTTGGCGGTCAACTGCCATTTTTAATTCAGAGTCAGAAGTCGGTTGATTTGACATAACTTCATAATTCTTCTCTTCATCTTGCCACTGCAAATAATAGGCTTCTTTCCATCGTCCTTCTTTTAACAAAGTCAGAATTTCTTTCTTTTGCGTTAAAAGATTTTTTTGCAATTCTAAATTACTTTTAACACTCTGGTATTCCTCCGAGCTGGTGTCAGACATTTGGGAAAGCTTCACTTCATTTTCATTGATGATTCTCTCATCTTTTACAAGACGGGTTTCCAACTCGCTCTCCAAGCTGTGTGAGTTTGCAGTCTGACTATTTAAATAAAAGGTAACACCGAGTGCAGATGCAAATAAAAGTAAGATAATCCAGTTTAAGCGACTTTTGAAAACTTTTTTTAACAAAAATAGGCTAATATCTTTCATAACGGAACCTCTTCTATCTGCCCCTGACGAATGGTTACGATGCTATCGCAAATCTCCATTAACTCCTCTTTGTAGTGGGAACTCAAAAGAACCAGCTGTTCTTTTCTATCGATTTGTGCCAGCCTATCAAAAAACTTCTGTCGATAATACTCATCTAAGCCATTTGTTATCTCATCCATGAGCCAGCATTTCGCCTGACTGAGGAAATACATAGCAATCACCAAGCGTTGCTTCATCCCTAAGGAATACTTGCGGATGGGAAGGTTGATATAGTCAGACATTTCCCAATAGGCGATTGCGTCCCCCAAGTTTAGGTCTGACTTCCAGATATTTTTTATTGAGACGAAGGTAGTCCATCCCACTTAAGTTTCCATCCAGCCATTCAACGCTCTCATAATAAAACAAAGAAGGAGGGGCTGCGATATGTCCTCTACTAAGGGGAAGCAGCTTGCTCATAGCTCGGAACAGTGTCGTCTTTCCCGAGCCATTGATAGCAAGAACGCCATAAATCCTGCCCTTTTCAAATGTGAAATCAACATCTTGCAAGATGACTTGTCGCGTTTTTAAGGTAACATGAGTAAGATTTAACATATCCAGCCCTCCTTTTTCTCACTCTTTAACGATTAATAGTTTCCTACCTAGTAGTTAATGACCTCATAGCGAACATAATATCAATCGGACCAACTTTATAGTCATTATAGAGTAATAAGCAGACCATCTTGAAATGTTTACACATTTTTATGTCCGTGGTAATTCATACTATACTTCCAAGCGGTATTCCAATCACATCGATAACTTTTAGTAACTGTCACAGCAGATACACTGGACTGAAAAAAACCAATAGATAATAAAGCGACTTTTACCGATTTTTCATGGTTATCATTGCATTTGTATCATTGGTACTGAAAACACTTTCATTATATCGTTTTTCCCTGTATTATGCAACAGATTTTTAGTCCATTTCATTAATATATAACATTTTTCTTCCTATCGAACCGTTTCAATTCGCCAACTATTCCACCCTGTAAAGCGGATAGCCCCTTGCTGGTCAGTTCGGTAAATCTTGCTCTTAATATTTTCCAGTCGTGTCAAGGTTTCCTGATGGGGGAGTTTCGCACGATTGCTCTTTCCGACTGAAATGAGAGTAATTTCTGGTTTGATTTTTTCT
>NZ_KQ970235.1:540889-542060 GCF_001579025.1 Streptococcus oralis | reverse complement strand
GATACTAAAATCTCCCCCACATGGAAAGCCTTGGTCACCTCCAGCAAATCGCCAACATGTTCCTTGTCTGTATTGGTCAAAATCAGCTGGTCAATCTTGTCTACTCCTCGACTTTTAAGATAGGGAATCAAGGTTCGTTGGGCATTGCTGGTCGTCGCCTTTTCCTGCCAAGCTTGGATTTTCTTGTCAAATTCTGCCTTACCACCTACATCTATGAGAATAGTTTTCCCAGTCACATCCCGTAGGAAAATACTTTCTCCTTGCCCAACATCTAGCATGGTGATTTCATTTTCCAGTGGATGCTTGATTAAGAAAAAGAGCCCCACGATAAAGAGACTGAATCCTGCTAGTCTTTTGACATTTTTTCTAAAGTCATAGACCAAGGCTAATGAAACTAAGAGGAGAATCAACAGCCATGTGGTGGGTTGACCAAGGACCAGGGGCCTACTTGCCAGCTGCGATACCAAGCGAATGATGTTCTCCAACCACTCAAAAACAAAGTTAAACTGAGTGACTGGGTAAATAAAAGACAGAATGAATAAGATGGACAAAAGCGGCAAGAAAACCACATCAAACAGAAAGGAAAAGACAAAGGTCAAAAGGATAGACCAAGGCTGAAATTCTGCAAAATAGAAGGATAGAATGGGCAATATTCCCAAGGAAATGACCAGACTTTCTCTAGCAACAGCCTTGAGTCCCTCCCCTTCTTTACTAGTCATGGTCAAGATAAAAGCGTATGCGCAGGACAAGACTCCTCCTGCTGTCAAGAAAAAGTTGGGCATGATGATAAAGAGGACAAGCACCGTTAAAGCAAAATTGTCCAAGCCCTTAATACCATGTTGGGCCAGTAACTTTTGCAAGAGACTGCGAATGACCGAAGCTGAAAATCCTGTCAGACCTGCATAGATAAGAGAAAAGGGATAAGTTAGCCACTTCAACTTTTCTTGGGTCAAGCCCAATCGTAAGAGGAGTTTCTTAAAGGCATCCATAAAGAAGCCCACCTGCATACCTGACAAGGCAAAGAGATGGATAATTCCAAGACTGGAATAAAGCTCATTCATCTCCTCGAAGTCCGTATCTAGATGTCCTAATAACAGCCCTGTCATATAGTTGCGCATAGGGTCTGGAAAGTGCGCCTTGATCCAAACTACAGCCTTTCGACGTAAAGCCG
>NZ_KQ970235.1:537670-540866 GCF_001579025.1 Streptococcus oralis | reverse complement strand
GTCTGGAAAGTGCGCCTTGATCCAAACTACAGCCTTTCGACGTAAAGCCGACAAATTTTCACCTATATCCCAACTGCTAACCTGTTTAAGTGACTGGATGCTCTTGATAGTCAGTGTCTGGTAAATTCCCTGAGTCTTCAGATAGGCTCGGTAGTCAAATCCACCAAAATTCCTCTGCCCTTCAGGTTCAGAGACTTTCCCTTCTAGCTCTATCTCGTGAAGGTCTGTTAAGGCTTGAAATTGCTCTTTCTCCTCCTCAGACTGGAGTTTATAGTAAACTTGGAAGGTGCGACCCTCAGCCTTGCCCCGAAAGGACAGACTATCTCCATTGACCTTAATAGTGTCAGGCAAAATCCGTACCTTCTCAACAGAATCCACTAACTTTTGACTAGCTTGTGTCTGTTGCCAGTTTTGAAACAGAAACCAAAAACCAAAAACTCCACAAATCGCTAGAACTTTTCCAGCCGATTTCCAAGGAAATTGGAAAAAGAGACAGACGATCAAAAAAACAAAACCTAGCAATGCGAGATAGGACACTCCAAAAATGGCATAGTAAAGCCAGAGCAATAGAAAACTCAGATAGATTAAGGGGATAGGGAAATTCTTAATCCACTGTGACATAATCTTTTAGCTTTTCTATGGTCTTAGCGCCAATGCCAGAAACCTTCTTGAGTTCGTCTACCGACTTGAACTTGCCATTTGCCTCACGATGGTCGATAATATCCTGGGCTCGCTTTCCTCCCAAGCCTTTGACCTGTTTTAGTTCTTCCAGACTAGCTTTATTAAGGTTGATCTTCTTTTCTTTACTTGTCGAAGGAGTCGTTCCAGAGGCAGCCTGCTGACTAGCCGCTTCTTCTCCCTTAGTTGGAACATAGACCAGAGCCTCGTCACTGATTTTCTGTGCTAGATTAAGCGACTTGCTGTCTGCTTCTTCTGTCAATCCACCTGCCTTCTGAACGGCATCATGAACTCGACTTCCTACTGGCAAATCATAAATCCCTGGCGATTTAACAGCACCTTTGACATCTACTGTGATTAGATCTTGTTCAGCAGACTCTTCCTTTTCTTCCTTCTTGATTTCTTTTTCAGATGATGAATCCTTTGAAACAGCCGCAACTTCAGTCTGCAAATTTGTTTCTTTCACAGATGTTTGTGTAGTTGGCTTTAGTAGGAAAAATGCGCCCAAGGCCAAACCCAAACCAGCACAGATGACAATGATTTTATACTCTTTGATTTTCTCGATAATTGCTTCCATATTTTCTCCTCTCTTAGATTATTCGTAAGAGGAAGAAAAAACAGTCGAAAATTTCTTTTCAACTGCTTATTTATTTGCAAAATAGTCTTCCTTAGTCAAGACATAATAAACTCTTGTGATAATTCGTCCTGGTTCTCTATTATCCATTCTGGCATAGGGTTCTTCGTGGGAAAAATGCATACCTGATTTCTCCATGACTCTTCCAGATGCGAGATTGTCTTTATCGTGAAGCGCGGTCAACTTGTTCATTCCAATCTTCTCAAAAGCCAGCTCAATCACGGCCCGATTGGCTTCTGTCGTCAATCCTTGATTCCAATACTTTTGGTTGATAATGTAACCAATAGCTGCTTTTTTGAGAATGGGGTCAATCTTGTGCAAGTCAATGGTTCCGATAAACTGACCATTGCTTTTTAATTCGATTCCCCAACGGCCCAAGGGATTAGCCAAGTAAAACTGAGCAATGTTGTTCTTAGTTTCTTCTAAGCTTTGATTTGTTGGAAAAGTGTAGCGTGTATTTTCACTGTCTGAAGCATACTCAAACATAGCTTCTGCATCGTCCAAGGTTACAGGTCGGAGCAATAAACGCTTCGTTTCTATAGATGGATACTGGGCAAATTTCACAAATATTGATTCCATGCTTTTTCCTCCATTAGAGCTTGATTCTCACTAGTCTAGCATAAATAAATTTGGATGACAAGTTTTTCTTGATTTTTGAAGCGGTTTCATATACAATAAAACCATCACATTTTTGATTTATGGAATGGAATGTGACAACCAAAACAATCCGACAATTGAAAGGTAGGTTATCTATATGTTAATCGGAATCCCAAAAGAAATTAAAAATAACGAAAACCGTGTCGCCCTCACACCTGCTGGTGTTCATAGCTTAGTTTCTCGTGGACATCGTGTCCTCATCGAAACAAATGCTGGTCTCGGTTCAGGATTTACTGATGCTGACTATCAAAAGCAAGGAGCTGAGATTGTCGCTACTGCTGCTGAAGCATGGGCTGCCGAGTTGGTCGTGAAAGTAAAAGAACCACTAGCTTCTGAATATGGTTATTTGCGCGACGATCTTCTTCTCTTCACATACTTGCACATGGCCGCTGCGCCAGAATTAGCAGAAGCTATGTTAGCAGCCAAAACAACAGGAATTGCCTATGAAACTGTTCGTGACAATCAAGGACAACTACCGCTCCTCGTTCCTATGAGTGAGGTTGCAGGTCGTATGGCTGTTCAAATCGGAGCTCACTTCCTTACTAAGCAAGCTGGTGGTTCTGGTGTCCTACTAGGTGGTGTACCAGGTGTTCCAAAAGGAAAAGTAACCATCATCGGTGGTGGTGTCGTCGGTACACATGCTGCCCGCATTGCCCTTGGTCTTGGTGCTCAAGTGACTATTTTAGATATCAGCGCTAAGCGTCTCTCAGTTCTAGAAGAAGTCTTTGGAAACCAAATTCAAACTCTTATGTCTAATTCATTCAACATCGAAGCAAGTGTGAGAGATGCTGATGTGGTGATTGGTGCGGTTCTCATCCCTGGTGCCAAAGCACCAAAATTGGTGACAGATGAGATGGTCAAACAAATGCGTCCAGGCTCTGTCATTGTTGACGTTGCCGTTGACCAAGGTGGCGTTATCGAGACAGCTGACCGTGTGACAACACACGATGAACCCGTCTATGAAAAACACGGTGTTCTCCACTATGCCGTTGCCAATATCCCTGGTGCGGTTGCCCGTACTTCAACCATCGCCCTAACCAATGTCACTCTTCCTTATATCGAAGCTCTGGCTGGCAAAGGATTCGCACAAGCAATTGCTGAAAATGAGGGCTTGCGTCAAGGTGTGACCACTTATCAAGGTTACTTAACTAGCCTCCCAGTTGCTCAAGGCCTCGATAAAGAGCACACGTCTATCGACGAACTTGTTTAAAGCTAGACACTCATTAA
>NZ_KQ970235.1:526875-537250 GCF_001579025.1 Streptococcus oralis | reverse complement strand
ATCTAGACTGCTTTTTTTGCTATTCTGTTTCTTCCTTCTTTTCTTCAACCTTAACTGGAGCCGGTTCATAAGCTCGGATAATCTGAGCGACAACTGGATGGCGAACCACATCCTTGGCTGAAAAATGAACAAAGTCGATTTGGTGAATGTTCTTGAGCTTTTCTTGAGCATCAATCAAACCGGATTTAACATTACGTGGCAGGTCAATCTGGCTGATATCTCCATTGACAATCATCTTAGAATTAAATCCTAAACGAGTCAGGAACATCTTCATCTGCATGATGGTCGTATTTTGTGCCTCATCGAGAATGACAAAGGCATCATCCAAGGTCCGACCACGCATATAGGCAAGGGGCGCGATTTCGATAATTTCACGCTCCATGAGACGGGTCGTCTGATCTTTGCCGAGAATCTGATACAAGGCATCATAAACTGGTCGAAGATAAGGATCAACCTTCTCCTTAAGATCGCCCGGAAGAAATCCTAGACTCTCACCTGCTTCGACTGCTGGTCGAGTCAGAATAATCCGCTTGACTTGCCCACGTTTAAGGGCTGTTACTGCCAAGGTCACTGCAAGAAAGGTCTTCCCTGTCCCTGCTGGCCCAATTCCAAAGGTCACATCATGCTGTTTGACACTGTCCACATAAAGTTTTTGACCCAAGGTTTTGACACGGATCGGTTTCCCAGTATTGTCCTTGATAATTTCTTCTTCGTAAAGGGCGACAAACTTGTCGATTTCATCGTTTTTGACCATGCTAATCGCAGTCACCACATCTGGCGTGCCAACGGTCATTCCACGATTTACCAAGACCATCAAAGCCTGAATAACCTGACGGGCTTCCTCACAGGTAGACTCTTCTCCGATAACCTGCACAATCTCCGTACGAGCATGAATCACCACATCGAGCTCTTCTTCCATCAAACGAAGATGGCGCTCATTGGAACCAAAAAGATGAAACAAGTCATCTGGATGACTAAGTTGAATGTCTATTGAATGTTCCTTCAAATAAAGAACCTCTCTAATCCGTTTATTTCTTTTTATTATAGCAAAGAGAACAATAAAATACTAGCCTCATCTCATTGTCTCTAGTGTTCTAAGTATTCTTGCCAGATAGCGTCAAAGTCTCCTAGGTTAAAAGAGAAACTGGCATGCTCCTCCAAAAAGCGACTCACCTCATCAAAATCATCTGTGTGTTTTGGGAAGGCTGACTCTTCAAAAGCGAGGTCTGCCAAGATGGCTTTTGGGCTATTACTTTTAGGATTGCGCTCGGTCATGAGCCATGTGTAAAATGATTTTCTCAATTCTTTCTCCTATCAAGAGTTTTTTAATGACACTTTTCTGATTCTTGAAAATTACTGGACTTAGCCTCTGAAACGTAGTGGTTTATAAAATCTGTTTTAGCATCTGTATAGGCGTCTCGATTGTGTTCAAATTTTTTCCACAAACTTAGTTTTAATTCCTGATACGCTTGGGCAATATCTGGATGCTGGCAGAGATAATCTCTAAAATAAATCTCGTCATGATCTCCCGTCATTCGCAAATGTAGATGAAAAACGTTCTCAGCAAATCCCTGCTCTGTATATCCTTTATTTAGCGAAATCCTGTTAGGACTCTCCGACATCACTAGCCAACCATTCTTCACCAATAAATCCCTAACTCTTGCTAAATCCCCTATTCTACCTACTTCTAGCAGAATATCAACGATATTTTTTGCCCAAATATTAGGGATAGCAGTGCTACCGATATGTTCTATTCTTTTAATAACATTTGCACCCAATATTGTTTTCAGACTTGTTTTTTCCGATTCATACCAGTCTTTCCACTCTGACTTGTGCTCTACTAGAAAAATAGGAAAAAGTTGCCAGAGTTCCTCTAAACTCATTTCTTCAAGTTTCTTTATCATGTCTATAAGGTTTAAATCAACTCTGTACCAAACTGGTCTTGCTTGATTTTACCAGCCTTCATCAAGCCACCGAGTGCTTTCTTGAACTGACCTTTAGAGATACCAAAGGTTGCCTTGATGTCCTCAGGAGAAGACTTATCATTCAAGGACATGAAACCGCCATTGCTTTCCAAGTAGGTCAAAATCATCTGAGCATCATTTTCCAACATTTCAAAGGAACGTGGTTTGAGGGATAGGTTCAAGGTGCGGTCCACTTCACGGAAACCGATGACCCGCGCATCTAGCACTTGCCCCAAACGTGGCTCTGCGTAGCGCTCACTTGGGTGAATGAAACCAAGCATGTTATTCTCTGGTAGATAGACAAAGGTCCCTGACAGCTTGAGACGGTAAACAATGGCTGGCCAGTTTTGGTTCTGCATGTTGTTGTAAGCAGGACGAGCCAGACGTTGGAAATCTTCTTGATAAGCCAAGAGTCCCCAGATTCGGTCTTTCTTGTCCACTTCAAGGCGGATGTAGAGTTTGTCACCCTTCTTAGGCCAGAGTTCCTTGAACTCAGGGAGGATATCGAGTGACACAACGATTTCCTTGTCAGGTAGACCAGTATCGACAAAGACACCCAAATCCTTACGAACTTCTGTTACGGTTCCCCAACCAAATTGGTCCTGAGTGGCAGTCACTTCTAAGGTTGTCAGGCGGAGTTTTTGATTCATATCCGTGTAGGCGAAACCTTTGACCGTATCCCCTACTGTATGTTGACCTTCTTCCTTAGCAAGAGCATAGGTCTGACCATCCTTTTGCACAAAGTAAAAACGGTCATTTTCATCGATGATGAGTCCAACGATAAAACTTGCAAGATTTGTATTCATATTTCCTTCTTTCGAATAAAACTCAGCCAGCAATGCCAACTGAGTTTTTCTGTTTATTTTTAGACTTCCAAGATTTCTTTTTCTTTATTGGCAGTCATGTCGTCGATGTGTTTCACAGCATCGTCTGTTACTTTTTGAATATCTTTTTCAAGAGTCTTCAATTCGTCTTCAGTGATTTCTTTTGCTTTTTCTTGCTTCTTAGCTTCGTCCATAGCGTCGCGGCGGATGTTGCGGACAGCCACTTTAGCATTTTCACCGACCTTCTTCACTTCTTTAGCAAGGTCACGACGAGTTTCTTCTGTAAGGGCAGGGATAACCAAGCGGATCACAGAACCATCATTAGCTGGTGTGATACCAAGATCAGAAGCGTTCAAGGCACGTTCGATGTCTTTCAATGAAGACTTGTCAAATGGTGTTACCAACAAAACACGCGCTTCTGGAATGGTAATTGAAGCGATTTGGTTAAGAGGAGTTTCGACTCCATAGTATTCTACGTGGATACGGTCTAGCAAGCTCGCGTTGGCACGACCGGCACGGATACCACCAAATTCACGAGCAAGTGATTGGTGAGACTGGGTCATTCTCTCTTTAGCTTTTTCTACAATTGCATTAGCCATAATTTTCTTATTCCTTTTCTTCGATATTGTTTGAAACTGTTGTTCCGATATTTTCACCAAATACGACACGTTTGATGTTGCCTGGTTGATTCATATTGAAGACAACCAAGTCAATGTCGTTGTCCATAGAGAGGGTTGAAGCAGTTGAGTCCATGATACGAAGACCTTTATTGATAACGTCACGGTGGGTCAATTCTTCAAACTTAACGGCAGTTTTGTCTTTCTTAGGATCGGCATTGTAAACACCGTCTACCCCATTTTTAGCCATCAGAATGGCATCCGCTTCGATTTCAGCTGCACGAAGGGCAGCTGTTGTATCTGTTGAGAAGTAAGGTGAACCAATCCCAGCACCAAAGATAACGATGCGGCCTTTTTCAAGATGACGAAGGGCACGTCCACGTACGTACGGCTCTGCCACTTGTTGCATGGCAATGGCAGTTTGCACACGCGTATCGACACCAACTTGCTGCAATGAATCTGCCATCACAAGAGCATTCATCACGGTCCCAAGCATTCCAGTGTAATCGGCCTGAACACGGTCCATTCCTGCTTCTGCAGCAGGTTCCCCACGCCAGAGATTTCCTCCACCAATAACAAGGGCAATTTCGATACCTAAGCTATGAACTTCTTGAATCTCTTTTGCGATTGTTTGAACTGTCTGGATATCAATCCCTACGCCACGTTCACCGGCAAGGGCTTCACCTGATAACTTGATTAAAATACGTTTATACTTGGGATTCGCCATTTTTACTCTCCTTTTTTTATCCTACCTATTTTATCACAATTTCTAAGATTTTTATAGTATCATGAGCAATTCTTTGAAAAAAATTATACCGTTAAAAATTCCTCTAAATCAGTAAGAGCACGCTCTGCAATTTTTTCATAACGAGCCTTCTTATCACGGATACGCTCGCCATCCAATTCCTTGATAATCCCAAAATTGACATTCATCGGTTGGAAATGTTTGCTATCAGCGTGAGTGATGTAATGAGCTAGACTTCCGATTGCTGTGGTCTCTGGGAAGATAGCTTCACTTTCACCCTTGAAGAGGCGAGCTGCGTTAATACCTGCAACCAAGCCTGAGGCTGCTGACTCAACATAGCCTTCCACACCCGTCATTTGACCAGCAAAGAAGAGGTTGGGTTGTTTCTTAGAACGATAGGTTTGCTCAAGAAGATTTGGTGAATCCATGTAAGAATTGCGGTGCATGACCCCATAACGAACAAACTCCGCATTTTCAAGACCTGGAATCATTTGGAAGACACGCTTTTGTTCTCCCCATTTGAGGTGGGTCTGGAAACCGACGATATTATAGAGGCTACCAGCCGCATTGTCCTGACGAAGCTGGACAACTGCATACGGTGTTTTGAACTCGCCATCACGAGGCCCCGTATAGTCGTCTGGGTACTCCAGACCAACTGGTTTCATAGGACCATAAAGCATGGTTTTAATGCCACGCTTGGCCATGACTTCGATAGGCATACAACCTTCAAAGTACTTTTCTTTTTCAAACGAATTCAGCGGTGCTTCTTCAGCATTGACCAAGGCTTCATGAAAATCCATAAACTCTTGCTTGGTCATTGGAGCATTGAGGTAGGCCGCCTCTCCCTTGTCATAACGAGACTTGAGATAGACCTTGTTCATATCGATGGTGTTAACGTCGATAATCGGCGCCGCCGCGTCATAGAAATAGAAACCATCACCGTCATTAAGGGCATGAATCTTCTCAGCTAGAGCATCACTGGTTAAAGGACCAGTAGCGACAACTGTAATAACATCGGTCGGCAATTCTGTAATTTCATCACGAACCACCTCAATTAAGGGATGATTAGCCACTTTTTCAGTCACCATTTGAGAGAAACCATCACGGTCCACCGCAAGGGCTCCGCCTGCAGGAACACGTGTAGCTTCTGCTGATTCCAAGATAACAGAACCCAAGCGACGCATTTCTTCCTTGAGGAGACCCACTGCATTTGTCAGAGCATCGCCACGAAGAGAATTGGAACAAACTAACTCCGCAAAATTGTCTGTTTTATGCTGAGGTGTTGATTTGACACCACGCATTTCATAAAGTTTAACAGGAATACCACGCTCTGCGATTTGGTAGGCTGCTTCCGAACCCGCCAACCCAGCACCGATAACATTGATATAAGATTGAGACACGACACTAATACCTCTTTGGGTGGAAACTAAGTCCAAATAAAAACAAGCTACTAGACTATTTGACACCCACAAATCTTTCTAATTTTTCTTTTACTAGTATAACAAAAAAAGGGAAGAAGGCAAACTTCCCTGTTTAGTCATTTTCTTGATTTTCTTCCCAATCGTGGTAGGCAGCGTAGAGCTGACTTTTATTCCACTGGTAGAGTTTCGCAACTTCCTTAATGGCTTGATTTTTCTTCATGCCTTGTTGGATGCGTGCTTGGATATCTGAAAACAAGTCCTCCTCGTCCTTTTCCTCCACATCCTGACTGGCGCCTTCAACGATGAGAAGGCATTCGCCCTTGAGTGGCGTTTCAGCAATACTTTCTAGTAGCTCTGAAATCTTTCCTCGTTGGTATTCTTCATAGATTTTAGTCAATTCCCTGACCAAGACTACCGAGCGATCGCCGTATACTGCTAGCATATTTTCTATCGTATCCGCTACACGGTGGGGCGATTCGTAGAAAATCTGAGTTTCTGGGTAATCTTTTTTTAAGTCGAAAAATTGCTTTTGCTGGCCAGACTTTCTCGGTAAGAAACCGTAAAAGATATGTGGCTGTGGTGCTAAACCGCTGGCAATCAAGGCAGAAATCCCTGCAGAAGCACCTGGAACGGTAATAACTGCGATTTCTTCCTCAATAGCTGCCTTGACCAAATCATGACCAGGGTCCGAGATACTAGGCAGACCCGCATCGGATACCTGAGCAATACTTTGCCCCGCTTTCAGAAAACTAATCAAGTCAGGAATCTTTTCCTTGGCATTGTGCTCATGAAAACTGATCTGCTTGGTGGAAATGTCAAAATGTTTGAGCAAAAGCCCTGTATTGCGCGTGTCCTCAGCAGCAATCCAGTCCACTTCTTTTAGAGTCTGGATGGCACGAAAGGTCATGTCATCTAGATTGCCAATCGGCGTTGCTACTAGGTAAAGCTTGCCATAGGGAGACTGCCCCTTAAAACTTTTTTGAATCTGCATGCCTACTCCCTGTATAACAACTCGTCACAGAACATACATTCCTCATCCTGTTCTCGACGTTGTCCATAAAAATCATTACATACGTGAAACCCGTCTTTATAGATCCGACGGACGCTTTCACGAACATGCTTGGCCTTAACAGGTGTATCTGCTTCCACCTCGCCTAAGCGTTCGCGCAACTTACTATTTTCCAATCGAAGAGCTGTATTTTCCTCTACCAGGCTCTTGAGATTTTTCTTGATAGCTTCCACATCGGCCAAGGTCACCAGTAGCTGTTGGGAAAAATCGTCTAGCGCGTCAAATAATTCTTTTTTGTCCATAAAACAGCCCTTTCCTTTCTTTATCCTTCATTTTGAGTTTATATTTCTTTCAAGACCAGATATTCCATGGCATTTTGAAAGCTAACATTGGCTTGCCACATTTTTCTAGCTTCTAGCAAATCTTGCAGAATCTGTCGAATCCTTGCTTGCAAGAGATCCTGCCCACAGAGCACTTCGAGGATTCGCAAGACCTGATCTTGTTTTTCTTTGTCATCTGCCAAGCTGGCTAATTTAGCAACTTGGAGATAACTTTCTTTTTCTTAGCTAGTAACCTGGTCAGCAGGCGTTCGCTCTCATCCACCAAGGTCCAAAAACTTGCCTGATTGGCCAACTTTTCAGCTTCAATTCGCGATTGACTAAACTGAGCTAAGAGAGTTGCTTTTTTCTTAACTAGTCCCATTTGTTCTAAGAGCAAGATGAGCTTTTCTTCTTGCTTTTTAAAGTGGAAAATCTGTGTCCGACTCCGGATAGTCGGCAACATCTTTTCCTCATCACTAGTTAAGAAGAAAATGTAAACTTCACTCTGAGGTTCTTCGATGACCTTGAGCAGAGAATTGGCTGCGTTGGGATGCATTTTCTCCGCCTGCTCGATAATAAAAACCTGTTGCTGGCTTTCAATCCCTGCTTGGGAAAACTGACCCACCAATTCTCGAATGCGTTCTGTCTTGATGACCTGATTGACTGGCTTAATCAAAGTGACATCGGGAAATTCTTCCTGCTCAATCAGCTTGCAGTTCCGGCATTTCTCACATGGTAGAACGCCTACTTTATCCGTACAAAAGAGGCTCTTAGCCAAAAACTGCGCCATTTCCAAGCTTCCAAAGAAACCTGAGAAGAGATAGGCGTGATTGAGCTGATCTTGTTCTAGGATACGGACAAAACGGTCAAACTGGTCTGGCTGCCAAGCTTTTAGTTGTTCTTGTTTCATTTATCCAAGCCCATTCTATCAAATAAGACAGCCTTGGTAGCATCCACAACTTGCTCCAAAGGAAGACTCGCATCAATCTTGACAATGCGATTTCCTTCTTTGTCCAGAAGAGAAAGGTAACCTTGACGAACTTTCTTGTGCAAGTCTAAGCCTTCCAAGTCCAACCGATTGACCTCGCGGTCACTATTAGCAGCAATGCGAGCCAGCCCCTCTTCCACCTCGATGTCAAAATAAAGTGTCAAATCAGGTTTGAGACCATCGGTCGCAAAGTGATTGAGCCAATCAATGGCATTAATATCCAAGCCACGGCCAAATCCCTGATAAGCAACAGAACTATCGATGAAGCGGTCCATAATGACCAACTTACCAGCTTCAAGTGCTGGAAGAACTTTTTCCACTAAGTGCTGTCTACGACTGGCAATATAGAGAAGGAGTTCCGTTTTAGGATCCATCTGAGTGTGACTTGGGTCCAAAATCACTTGACGAATCTTCTCTCCAATCAAGACTCCACCTGGCTCACGAGTCGTCAGCACCTCTATTCCTTTTTCCTCTAAAATTGGGAGAAGAGCCTCTAAAACACTGGTTTTTCCTGCTCCCTCTGGTCCCTCAAGAGAGACTAAAAATCCTTTTGACATGTCTAACTCATTTCTTTTTTTCTACCTTCTATTCTATCAAAAAAATAGGTTTTTGTGACAATCTTTTTGTGTCTTCTCCATTCAATCGACCATAAAAGAGGCTGGGAGTCATCCAACCTCTTATTTACCTAGTTCTTGTGTTCGTTTGTAGGCTTGCTGAACTGCGTCCATGACGGTACCTCTAAAGGCATGTTCTTCCAGACTTGCTACACCAGCGATAGTCGAACCACCTGGACTGCAAACTTGGTCTTTCAAAACTCCAGGATGTTGCTGGCTTTCGAGGACCATTTGTCCAGCGCCGACTACTGTTTGGGCTGCCATTTTTAAAGCTATTTCTCGTGGCAATCCTGTCTGTACACCCGCATCTGCCAAAGCCTCGATAAAGAGATAGACAAAAGCTGGTCCACAACCTGCGAGACCTGTCGCCGCATCGATTAAGCCATCTCCCAGCTCAACCAAAAGACCAGCCTTGGCTAAAAGCTGACAAAAGAGTTCACCGTCCTCGGCACGACAGTTGGCTGACATGGCATAACTAATCACTCCTTGGCCGATAGCCACTGGAGTATTGGGCATGATGCGAATGATTCGGTGATGAGTCGGCAGAAATTTGGACAGTTTTTCCAAAGTCAATCCAGCTGCCATGGAAATCAAAAGAAGACTTTCTCTCTTTTCAAGGATGGTCTGGTATTGAGAAAGCAAGTCTGAGAACTGAGCAGGCTTAACACCTAGAAAAATCACATCTGCTTCTGCGAAGATTTCGTCATTGCTGGAAGCCTGACCACCAAAGTTGGCAATGAAAGCATCTACTTTTGCTTGACTACGATTGGCAAGGAGAATCTGAGCACCCGTCTTGGCCTGCACAACAGCCTTAGCCAAGCTAGCTCCCATATTCCCCAAACCGATAAATCCAATCTTCATCTCTTACTCCCTTATCTGTCCGTTACCAGTAACCACATACTTGTAGCTGGTCAACTCTTTCAAGCCCATAGGCCCACGCGCATGCAGTTTCTGAGTAGAAATCCCCATCTCACATCCAAGACCAAACTGGCCACCATCAGTGAAACGAGTCGAGGCATTGACATAAACCGCTGCAGAGTCCACTTGATCTGTAAAGTAAGCTGCAGCTTCAGTATTTTCCGTCACAATGGCATCCGAATGATGGGTACTGTGGACTTCAATATGCGCAACCGCTTCTTCTAAACTACTCACAACCTTAACCGCTAGGATATAGTCTAAAAACTCGGTGTCAAAGTCTTGTGCCTCAGCTGCTCGACCTGAAACAAACTGACTTGCTTGGCTATCCAAGCGGAATTGAATTGGTTCCAGTCCAGCTTCTTTCCGACTTGTAACCAGCACTTTCTCCAAGCGAGGAAGAAAACGTGCTGCCTTGTCTTCATGAACCAGCAAGACCTCCATAGCATTGCAGACAGAAGGACGACTGGTTTTAGCATTGTTGATGATAGACAGAGCCTTGTCTTCATCGGCATCCTTATCCACATAGACATGTACAATCCCAGTTCCTGTCTCGATAACAGGCACAATAGCATTTTCAACCACCGCATTGATCAAACCAGCACCTCCACGAGGAATGAGAAGATCTAAATAGCCCTTAGCCTTCATCATAGCATAGCTACTTTCACGACTGGTATCTTCCACTAGTTGAATCACCTCTGGATGTATGGTCGTTGTCTCCAAGCCCTTCTTCAAGGCTGTGACAATAGCATGAGCTGTTTGATAGGCGTCCTTCCCACTACGAAGAACGACCGCATTGCCACTTTTGAGAGCCAAGGCAGCCGCATCAGAAGTTACATTCGGACGGCTTTCATAGATAATCCCAATAACCCCCATGGCCACACGCTTCTTAGTAATAACCAAGCCATTTTCAAGCTGACTTGTTTCTAGGACCTCACCAATAGGATCTGGTAAAGCA
>NZ_KQ970235.1:519122-526758 GCF_001579025.1 Streptococcus oralis | reverse complement strand
CTAGGACCTCACCAATAGGATCTGGTAAAGCAACCACTTCACGAATCCCTCTTGCCATCGCTTCTATACGTCCCTCATCCAAATAAAGACGATCTAGCATAACATCTGAGATTTTCCCCTTGGCCGCTGCCATATCGAGGGCATTTGCCACTAAAATCTCCTCAGTAGCCGCCAATAAATGATCAGCCATAGCTAGCAAGGCTTGGTTTTTCACTGCTTCGCTGGCAGTATTGATTGATTTCTTAACAGCCTGTACCTGTTCGAATTGTTCTTGTGTACTTACCATCGTTCACCTCTAAAATTCTGTAAAGAGCAGCTGGATTTCAGGAGTGATGGAAATCCAGTCATCACGGTGAATCAAGACTCCCTTAGCTTTTTGAGAACGGAGCATATCTTCTAGAGCTGAGACGCCAAATTGGACACGTCCCTTTCCAAGAGATTGACCTGTTTCTTTATCAGCCACTGTTACAATATCGTGGTAAGAGAAGTTTCCTTCCACTTCTACCACGCCTGATAAAAGGAGACTTTTCCCGTTTTTTGAAAGTGCCTCTGCAGCTCCACCATCTACCCAAATCGTTCCCTGACTTTGAGCATAGAAGGCCAGCCATTGTTTCTGGGTACGAAGTCCCTTCTCTTGCGCAACAAAGAAGGAACCATCCCTAGTTTCTTCAGCTGCCTCAATCAGGGCATCTGATTTCAAGGAGGAGCAGATATAGACTGGTACCCCTGACTCCGTCGCAATAGTTGCAGCTTTGATTTTTGTCAGCATACCCCCAGTACCGTTTGACGAACCTGCCCCACCAGCCATATCAATAATCTCACGATTGATAGTCTCGATTTTCTCCAAACGTTTGGCTGTTGAATCCGAATTAGGATTGCCAGTATAGAGGCCGTCCACATCAGTCAAGAGAACCAGGAGATCCGCCTGAACCATCGCCGCTACCTGGGCACTCAGAGTGTCATTGTCCCCAACCTTGAGCTCATCAATAACGACACTGTCATTTTCATTGATGATGGGAATTGCACCACGATGAAGCAATACAGACAAGGCCTGGTGGGCATTCTTATAGCGACGTTTATCTACAAAATCATCCTGTGTCAGCAAGATTTGTGCAGAAACGATCTGGCGCATGAGGAGGTTGGTTGTATATTCCTCCAACAAAAGTCCCTGACCAACTGCAGCCGAAGCTTGTTTATCTGCAATCTTGGTTGGACGTTTTTTAAAACCCAAAGCTCCAAAACCTGCCGCTACTGCCCCAGATGACACTAAAATCAACTCATGTCCATCCTCATGCAACATAGCCAATTGCTGGGTAATTGCCTTTACTTTACTCCTTGATAAACTCCCGTCTTCATTTGTCAAGGAGGAAGTCCCCACCTTAAAGACGATTCGTTTGTACTTCATATTCTCACTCCGATTCTTCATATTTATCCATTATAACATGAATACTTTAAAATAGAAAAGACTTGAAATAAAAAGGTTGAGACAGTCATCTCAACTCTTTTATCTATTCTCAGCTTTACGCAATCTTTCCAGCGTTTCCTTAAAAATCTCTGGAATATCTGCTGTAAATTCCAAGGTTTCACCTGTTCTCGGATGGGTAAAGCCTAGAGTCTTAGCATGGAGAAATTGTCCATGTCCTTTCAAAGTCTTACGAGGACCATAGACTTCATCACCAGCGACTGGATGGCCAATATAAGCCATATGAACACGGATTTGGTGGGTACGTCCTGTTTCCAGTTGCAACTCTAGCAAACTATAATCTCCAAAGCGTTCCAAGACTTGAAAACGAGTCACTGCTGGCTTTCCTTTAGCAGTCACAGCCTGTTTCTTACGGTCTTTTTCACTACGGCCAATAGGCGCTTCAATCACACCACGATCATTTGGCAGATTACCGTGAACAATTGCCCAGTATTTACGGAGAGACTTCTTGTCCTTGAGTTCTTGCGCGAGTGCTAAGTGGGCCTCATCATTCTTAGCAATCATGAGGAGACCCGACGTGTCCTTGTCAATGCGGTGAACGATACCCGGTCGGAGAACACCATTGATACCTGACAAGTCCTTGATATGGTACATGAGGGCATTGACCAAGGTTCCACTTGTATGACCAGCACTCGGATGCACCACCATCCCCTGAGGTTTGTTAACAACGGCTACATCCTCATCTTGGTAGATGATCTCGAGTGGCAGATTCTCAGCCACATACTCTAAAACCTCTGGTTCTGGCACATGGTAGGTGACGATATCCCCCTCTTGGACAGTGTATTTGGCTTTCTTGGCTTGCCCATTAACCAAAACTTGTCCAGCCTTGATTTGTTCATTCGCGAGACTGCGTGACAATTCTGTCAGATCTGACAGAGCCTTGTCTAGACGTTGCCCACCAGTTTCAATTTTTATTTCCATTTACTTCCTCTTTAAGCATTGCAATCAATAAAACAATGACACCAACTGTCAAATAGCTGTCAGCCACATTGAAAATCGCAAAGTTGATAAAGTCTAGGTGAAACATATCCACCACAAAACCTTGACTCATTCTGTCGATAAAGTTGCCCAGACCTCCCGCTATTATCAAAGTCAGTCCAAAAACTAACCAGAGAGAATCCTCCATGTGTTTATGTAGATACCAAATGGCACCTACCATGACGACCAGTGTAATGACAGCAAATAACCACTGCTGGTCTTGTAGCATGGAGAAGGCTGCCCCACGATTTTGCAGATAGGTCAAGCTAACGAAATTGGGGATCCACAAACGCACTTCACCCAGTGGAATCTGTTGGACAACATAATTTTTGACCAACTGATCCAACCCAATCAAAAGCAGTACAATGACTGCCACTATTCCTCTTTTTTTCATGATTTCCTCTTTTGATCAAAATATTCTTGCATAACCTCAACGAAAAGAGTCCCAGCTTGGCTAAGCTCCACTTCTTCCCGTTTGACATAGACCATGCGGTTATCTAGATTGTCCTTGAGACGAATGACTGTGATGCCATTGACACTGTCACTATCCAAAAAACCAGATCCAGTTGCATAAGCATCCGTCCGCTCCAAAATACCATTCAAAGTAGCACGGTCCGTCACATTAAACATCTGGGAGCTCGCGCTGGTGTCGACAAAGTTCTCTGAATAGTATAGATACTCATCCTTTTCCTGAGTAAAACGAACCGTTGGTAAATCCACTAAATCCTCCATGACCAATTCCTCTTTCTGTGCTAAAGGATGCCCTTCACGAAGATAAATGTGAGTCTGGAAAGGAATTAGTTCAATAACTTCTAAACCAAGCTTTTCAACCCGTTGCATGATGCCCTTTTTATTTTGGTTGTTGAGATATATAATCCCAATCTCACTGTGTCCTTGAGCTACTTCGTCTAAAATTTGAACTGTGGTAGACTCAAAAATACGAAAGTTCTTGTAGTCAGGATGGCGTTCTGAAAAGGCTGTAATGGTTGGTGGCAAGAAGTCATAGTGCTGACTGGCAATGGAAAATTCATCCTTTTCTTCCTCAGGATTGGCATATTGATTTTGAAAAACATCAAATCCTTTGACCAATTCCTGCGCTTTCTCATAAAATTCCATACCACGACGAGTCAAAAATGTTCCCGAACTCGTCCGACGGAAAATCTTAAAACCAAGCTCTTTTTCCAAATCGCGCACAGAAATAGACAGACTCGGCTGACTAACATACATCTTTTCAGCAGCTTCACGGAAAGTACCACTATTGGCAATGGCCACAACATAGCGTAATTGTTGAATGTTCATCTTTTACCCCCAACTTCTCTATCTGTTCATTATACCATATTTTAGAAGTTTTCCACCTAGGAAAAATAATGTCGCTCACAAAATTCATCTACACTAGTAACAAAGAATTATGGGTATCAAAACAAAAAAATAGGCTCTCCGAAAACTCGGAAAGCCTGATTTTATGCTAGTTCTAGCTTCCTCGCCTTAAAATACCAAGGCTCGGGATAAAAAGGTTCACTGGACCTTTTTATTTTGCGATTGGGTAAACAGAAACTTGTTTCTTATCGCGACCTTTACGTTCAAAGCGTACTACACCTTCAACTTTAGCGAACAAAGTATCGTCTCCACCACGTCCAACGTTTACACCTGGATAGATGTGTGTACCACGTTGACGGTAAAGGATTGATCCACCTGTTACAGTTTGTCCGTCAGCTGCTTTAGCTCCAAGACGTTTTGCTTGTGAATCGCGTCCGTTTGATGTAGAACCTCCACCTTTTTTGTGGGCGAAAAGTTGCAAGTTGTTAAGAGTCATTTTTAACATAATGTTTTCCTCCGTGTTAGTTTTCTGTGATAACTCTGGTTTGGACGAACTCAGAAGAGTTCTCCGATAAGTTTGCCATACCTAAGAAAAATGATTCGAAGAATAACTGGGTCATTTCTCTCTGGTGTGAAGGAAGATCCGCTGGTATTTCAACCTTTAGATAGCCACCTTCATCTTCGTTTAATTCTAAGATTGGTTCATAGCCTGCAAATTTCTCAATGGAATTGATAAAGTTAATGGCAAGCGTAGAAACCGATGCACACACGACATCTAAGCCGTATTCGCCACTTTCGGCGTGTCCAGTAATTTCCGCACTCCTCAGCTCGCCATCTTCGGCTCTCTCAAAGACTGCTTGTATCATGTGTTCTCCTTAAAATTAAGCGTTGATCGCGTTGATGACAACTTTTGTATATGGTTGACGGTGACCTTGTTTACGGTGGCTACCTTTTTTAGGTTTGTACTTGTAAGTAACAACTTTCTTTTGTTTTCCTTGTTTTTCAACAGTTCCAACTACAGTAGCTCCAGCAACAAGTGGAGTTCCGACAACAGTGTTTTCACCACCAACAAGAACAACTTCGTTAAAAGTAACTTCTTGACCAGCTTCAACGTTCAATTTTTCAACGTAAACTGCTTGACCAACTTCAACTTTAACTTGTTTTCCGCCAGTTTTGATAATTGCGTATGTGCTCATTATGCACCTCCTATGATTTTTAGGGTTTCCCCGTATTATTGTGAAGACTCGCCTAGCATCGTGGGACGAACCACTTAAAAGAAGAGCTCTAAGTATAACAAAATTTAAATTTGTTATACAACGAGCAAACGATGTTCGTGCGGTTGCACAGGACTGTGCATAGTCAACTCTTCAAGTATAGCATATCTTCTTTTTTCTTACAAGTGAAATCAATTAAAATTAAGCTTTTTCTTTCCCTTTTTTCCTCCAAAAAGCAAAAAGCATGCTGAAGTAAAAGATACTCATCATAAAAGGAACACCTAGAATTGTCTTCTCCTGATAGTAAATCGTCAAATAAGCTGAAAAAACAACTCCGAAGACAAAACTGCTAAGCAAGCTAACAAAAATCAAGCCCTCTCGTAGAAAAGGCGTATGCTTGGTCCGAAAATAATCTCCAAAAGCCAACATGGTACGTTTGATATTCCCTGTCATAAAAGCATTATTATAGGCAATCCCTGACACTTCTCCAAAGGCAGTTGTCACCAGTCCCATACAAAAGGCCAATGGCGGCACGAGATAGATATTATCAACCGTTTGTGGCACAAAACCTATAATTAGGGACAGGACTGCAAGAGGAATCAAGGACAAAATCGGCTTTTTAACAATTCGAAGTTTTTCCTTATACAAGGTCAGTAAAAATACCCCCATCATAAAGGAAAGTAAGGTCATTACTTTAGCACTGGCATCCGAGACATTTTGTTGAATGAGTCCGACAGAAAGAAAGACGACATTCCCAGTTTGTCCTGCTACTAGGGTATTCCCTCGCACGATAAAGGTATAGGCATCGACATATCCTGCACAAAAGGTCAAAAAAAGCGCTAGTCTCTTAGACTGACGAGATATTTTTCTTATTGGTAATAATCTCATTTTCACTCCCATTTCAGTTTCATTTAGTCATTTCAATATTGTACCACTTTCTTTGAGAAAAGCGTAGTCCATTTGAAAATTTTTACCATCTGTTGGATAGTCCTTCTTTTCTGTGTTATAATGAAGGAAGGATTTGAAGTCGGAAAAGGAGTATCTATGCTTAAATTAGGTGTCATCGGAACAGGTGCTATCAGCCATCATTTCGTAGAAGCAGCCCATGCTAGCGGAGAATACCAGCTGGTTGCTGTCTACTCTAGAAAACTAGAAACTGCCACAACCTTTGCTTCCCGCTATCAGGATATCCAGCTCTTTGATCAATTAGATGACTTCTTTAAGTCTTCCTTTGATGTAGTCTATATCGCTAGTCCAAACTCCTTGCATTTTGTTCAAGCCAAGGCTGCCTTGTCTTTTGGCAAGCATGTCATTCTTGAAAAGCCAGCTGTTACTCAGCCACATGAATGGCTGGATTTGAGACAGACAGCTGAGAAAAATCACTGTTTTATCTTTGAAGCGGCACGAAACTACCACGAGGAAGCTTTTACCACTATCAAAAACTTTTTAGCAGACAAGCAAGTATTGGGAGCTGATTTCAATTATGCCAAGTATTCTTCCAAGATGCCTGACTTACTCGCTGGAAACACTCCAAATGTCTTTTCAGACCATTTTGCTGGCGGAGCTCTTATGGATTTGGGGATTTATCCTATCTACGCTGCTATTCGTCTCTTTGGAAAGGCTCAAGACGCGACCTACCAGGCTCAACAGCTTGACAATAGCATTGACCTAAATGGAGACGGTATGCTCTTCTACCCTGACTTTCAAGTTCATATCAAGGCTGGGAAAAACATCACTTCCAATCTTCCTTGCGAGATTTATACAGCAGATGGAACCTTGATCCTTAACACGATTGAGCATGTCCACTCAGCTATTTTTACCGACCACCAAGGAAATCAAGTTCAACTCCCTATCCAACAGGCTCCTCATACGATGGCTGAGGAAGTCGCAGCATTTGCACAGATGATCCAGCAACCAGACCAGACACTTTACCAGAACTGGCTGGATGATGCAGGTTCTGTTCATGACCTATTATATACCATGCGCCAGACTGCTGGCATTAGATTTGAGGCAGAAAAATGAAAACCAAACTACCTACTGAATGGCAAGAACTAAGTGACCAACTCGGTTTCCAAGAATTCACCCCCATTCAAACTCAACTATTTGAGCCCATTCTTGCTGGAGAAAATCTCCTAGGAGTGAGCCCAACAGGAACTGGTAAGACCCTAGCTTACCTCTTGCCAAGTCTTCTCAGACTACAAAAGAAAAAAGCCCAGCAACTCTTGATTCTAGCACCAAATACGGAACTTGCTGGACAGATTTTTGAAGTATGTAAAACGTGGGCAGAGGCTATCGGCTTGACTTCTCAGCTCTTCTTATCAGGTTCAAGTCAGAAACGCCAGATTGAACGACTAAAAAAAGGACCAGAAATTCTGATTGGAACTCCTGGCCGTATCTTTGAGTTGATTAAATTAAAAAAAATCAAGATGATGAATGTTGAAACCATCATTCTGGATGAATTTGACCAATTGCTCGATGATTCTCAGATTCACTTTGTCGAAAAAATCACTCACTACGCACCTCGTGACCATCAACTCATCTACATGAGTGCGACGACCAAGTTTGACCAAGAAAAGATTGCGCCAAACACGCGCACCATTGATCTCTCTGATCAAAAACTAGACAACATTCAACATTTCTACAT
>NZ_KQ970235.1:515995-519000 GCF_001579025.1 Streptococcus oralis | reverse complement strand
CGCACCATTGATCTCTCTGATCAAAAACTAGACAACATTCAACATTTCTACATGCAGGTAGACCAACGTCACCGAGTGGATATGCTACGAAAGCTGGCTCATGTAGAGGATTTCCGTGGTCTGGTCTTCTTTAACAGCTTGTCAGATCTTGGAAGTGTGGAGGAAAAACTACAGTATCGCGATATTTTGGCTGTTTCCCTCGCTAGCGATGTCAATGTTAAATTTCGAAAAGTTATTTTAGAAAAATTCAAAGATAATCAACTGACGCTACTTCTTGCAACTGACCTTCTGGCTCGTGGGATTGATATCAATAACCTAGAATGTGTTGTCAACTTCGACGTCCCTAGAGATATGGAAACCTATACCCACCGCTCTGGCCGTACAGGTCGCATGGGCAAAGAGGGCTATGTTATCACTCTAGTAACCCATCCTGAAGAACTTAAAAAACTTAAGAAATTCGCAAGTGTACGTGAAATTGTTCTAAAAAATCAAGAACTCTATATCAAATAAGGTTGGCATTCGCCAACCTTTTTCTTATCCCCAAGTAATTTCTAATTGATAGCTGGCAAAGGTTTGCCCCTCTTGGTTTTGCAGTTGATAGGCGAGCTCAATCTTTTGCCCATCCACTTGATAACGATTCGTTTGAATGATAAACTCCTGCATCCCCATTGGTGTGGGAATATAGGCTAAACTATCACTATCCCTTAAAAAACGCATGATGGTTTTGGGACTCGAGAAGCGGGTCATCACCAGTTCTTGATCATGAAACTTGAGAACCACTTTTTCCTTTTCCTCATTGTAGAAAAGCAGATAGCTATAATCTCCCTTTTCATGCACTTCAACGTCATAAAGCTGGTCAATTACTTCCAACTGCTCATCAAACTGAATCCTATTTCGCATCCGAATCTTCACATCAGTTCCTCTTTCTTCTCTCTTGTCCTACTATTTTACCAAAAACTCTAGCTTTTTGCTATAATGGTCATATGAACGAAAAAGTATTCCGTGACCCAGTTCACAACTACATCCATGTCAATAATCAAGTCATCTACGATTTGATCAATACAAAGGAATTTCAGCGATTGCGTCGTATCAAGCAACTTGGCACGTCTAGCTATACCTTCCACGGCGGGGAACACAGTCGCTTTTCCCACTGTTTGGGAGTCTATGAGATTGCTCGTCGTATCACGGAGATTTTTGAAGAAAAATATCCTGAAGAATGGGATCCTGCTGAGTCTCTTTTGACCATGACTGCTGCGCTCCTACATGACCTTGGGCATGGTGCTTACTCCCATACTTTTGAAAATCTCTTTGATACAGATCATGAGGCCATTACTCAGGAAATCATCCAAAGTCCTGAAACAGAGATTCACCAAGTTCTGCTTCAAGTAGCGCCAGATTTCCCAGAAAAAGTAGCCAGTGTCATCGACCATACCTATCCTAACAAGCAGGTGGTGCAACTCATTTCCAGTCAGATCGATGCAGACCGCATGGACTATCTCTTGCGCGACTCCTATTTTACAGGAGCATCTTATGGGGAATTTGACCTGACTCGCATCCTTCGAGTCATTCGTCCAGTCGAAAATGGGATCGCCTTTCAGCGCAATGGCATGCACGCCATCGAAGACTATGTTCTCAGTCGCTACCAGATGTATATGCAGGTTTATTTCCACCCAGCAACACGCGCCATGGAGGTTCTCCTACAAAATCTCCTCAAACGCGCTAAGGAACTCTATCCTGAAGACAAAGATTTCTTTGCACGCACTTCTCCACATTTGCTACCTTTTTTTGAAAAGAAAGTTACTCTATCTGACTATCTGGCACTTGATGACGGCGTGATGAATACCTACTTCCAACTCTGGATGACCAGTCCTGACAAAATACTAGCCGACTTGTCGCAACGTTTTGTCAACCGCAAGGTCTTTAAATCCATTACTTTTTCAGAAAAAGACCAAGACCAACTCGCAACCATGAGACAACTGGTTGAAGAAATCGGTTTTGATCCAGACTACTATACTGCTATTCATAAGAACTTTGACCTCCCTTATGATATCTATCGTCCCGAATCTGAAAATCCACGGACACAGATTGAGATTCTACAGAAAAATGGTGAACTGGCTGAACTCTCTAGCCTGTCTCCTATCGTCCAATCCCTTGCTGGCAGTCGCCATGGAGACAATCGTTTCTATTTTCCAAAAGAAATGTTGGACCAAAATAGCATCTTCGCAAGTATCACCCAGCAATTTTTACACTTGATTGAGAACGATCATTTTACCCCAAATAAGAACGAATAGAGGAAATTTATGAGTATTAAACTAATCGCCGTCGATATCGATGGTACCCTAGTCAACAGTAAGAAGGAAATCACTCCTCAAGTCTTTTCTGCCATCCAAGACGCCAAACAAGCCGGTGTCAAAGTCGTGATTGCAACGGGCCGACCTATCGCAGGCGTTGCCAAACTTCTGGACGACTTACAGTTGAGAGACGAGGGTGACTATGTAGTGACCTTCAACGGTGCCCTTGTCCAAGAGACTGCTACTGGCCATGAGATTATCAGCGAATCCTTGACCTATGAGGATTATCTGGATATGGAATTTCTCAGTCGTAAGCTTGGTGTCCACATGCACGCTATTACCAAGGACGGTATCTACACGGCCAATCGCAATATCGGAAAATACACGGTGCACGAATCAACCCTCGTCAGCATGCCTATCTTCTACCGCACTCCTGAAGAAATGGCTGGCAAGGAAATCGTCAAGTGTATGTTTATCGATGAACCAGAGATTCTCGATGCTGCGATTGAAAAAATCCCAGCAGAATTTTACGAGCGCTACTCCATCAACAAATCTGCTCCTTTCTACCTCGAACTCCTTAAAAAGAATGTAGACAAGGGTTCAGCTATTACCCATCTAGCTGAAAAACTCGGATTGACCAAAGATGAAACCATGGCGATCGGGGACGAAGAGAATGACCGCGCCATGCTGGAAGTCGTTGGAAATCCCGTTGTT
>NZ_KQ970235.1:503432-515975 GCF_001579025.1 Streptococcus oralis | reverse complement strand
GGTTTTATCTATTTCATCTTAGAATTAGAAATAATTTCAAAAAATAAATCAGTTTGCCTTAGTTTCAGCATTTTTATCTTCAGTTTCTTTTTGCTTTTCTAAGACTGTTTCAGAGGTTGCAACTCCCTTATCCTGAACCACACTAGCTTCTTTCGCTTCTTTTACAGCTTTATCAAGAGAATCATGAGAAATAGGGACATCTACCTCACTTTTCTTCTCAACAACTACAGTTTTATCTGTTAAAACTTCATCAGCAGAAACCGAACCTGTAGAAACTACCATACCCAACATTGAAAGTGCAAGAATAACTCCATAAGTACCCCCAACTTTCATCTTACAGATTGAACCATAAGCCTTATATTCTTGTCCTTTTGACATTTAATTATTTATCTCCTTTTCTAAAAACATTTATAACAAATTAAAACTCTCAATCACTTGAAGGTGAACGAGAGCGTTTATAAACAACTATAATCATATTTTCTCCTTTTCTATAAAAAAGAGCCAGTAAAACTGACTCTTAATCTATTTCCATCTACCTAAATCATCAACCCAATAGCCTTGTACCCTCTCAGAACGAGCATAGATACCATTAGACTTCAAGTAAAACCATGCTTTATAATAATTATCGTAAATCCATTCACTTTTTGCCATCTTACCATTAGATTTCAGATAATATGAGCCTTGCCATGCACTATTCGCATAAACTCCATTCGATTTTAGATAATACCACGCTTGATAAGAACTATCATAAATCCATTCACTTTCTGCCATCTTCCCATTAGATTTCAGATAATATGAACCTTGCCATGCACTACGTGAATAACTTCCATCAGACTTCAAATAGTACCATGCTTTGTAATATGAGTCATAGACCCATTCACTCACAGCCATCTTCCCATCTGATTTCAAATAATATGAACCTTGCCAAGTATTTCTTAATGGCTGATTATTCTTATAGAAATACCACATCTTACCTTCTTGAATCCAGCCATTCTTCTTAAATGAAGGAGCAGGATCAGGCTTAGTTGGATTTTTTTCTACCTGCTTCTCCTTTGATGGAGTTGGTTTTGTCTGAGCAGGTTTCTTATTCTGAACATACCGTCCAGTACCATCAACATAGTATCGACCATTGTCTACCCAAGTATTGGTAGCCATTTTTCCATCAGAACCGAACCAATAATCACCTTCCCAAGTGTTTTTTATAGGTTGATTATTCTTATAGAAATACCATGCTGTTCCTTCTTGAACCCAACCATACTTTTGATTTTTATTTTGAACATATTTTCCTGACTTGTCAACGTAATAACGTCCATTATCTACCCATGAATCGGTAGCCATTTTCCCGTCAGAACCGAACCAATAATCACTTTCCCATGCATTTTTTATAGGTTGATTGTTCTTATAGAAATACCAATCGTTTCCTTCTCTTATCCAGCCTTTTTTCTCTTTTAAGGCTTCTTTCGCTTTACGTTCTTTCTCCTTTTCTTTTTCTTCTTCTTCGTTTAACTTATCAATTTCTTTAGAGATTTTTTCATATTCTTTATAAGAAGTATTTAGTTTTTCCAACTTCCCTTTTTCTGTTTCCAACTCCTTCTCTTTCTTGCCAAGAGTTGATTTTCTGTTACTTTCTGTAGTATTCACAGGAGTTTTTGTACTAAAATTATTCTTAGTTGATTGTGAAATAAAATCGTCAGAAACAGTAATGAAACTCATTTGAGTTCCATCTTTCAACAAGAAAATTGAAAGACCGAAATACTTAGTTTTATTGGGTTCACCCCAATTCAAACCAGCAATAGATTGAGCATGAAGGTATTCATAACCATTATACATAAATTCTAAAATTGCATCATAAATAGTACGTTTTAATTCTGCTTTTGTAACTTCTTTTAAACGGTGATTCGTACCTGCGCCATTTTCATAATATTGCCCACCATATTTTTTTTCTTCATCTTCCTTAGTAGAGGTAAGCAAACCATACTCTCTAGCTACCTCGTTAATTCCTTTTACATAGTGCCAATCCCATATACTTCTATCTGCTTTCTGCATTTTAACAGACAGTTTACTAGCAAAATCAATCGACGATTCAGCAAGAACTAGTTCCTTAGTTCCCATTTGCCTTCTAACTTGATTTATCATGTCAAAGGCAAAGTAGTTCAATTCAATCAATACTTCTTTAGGAAGATTATCTAGATCATAAACCTCAGCTTCATCAGAACCAACAGTTACAAAGTCATTCTTCTGTAAAGCCAACTTCGCACTTTCACTTTTCAGAATTTCTTCTGCCTGATCTCGTTCTTGTTCACTCTTACTAAAATCAAAATTATCCTTTAATGCTTTCACATAAGCAGGACTCACCTTTATAGTATTCTTTTCACTATATGGAACTTTCAAGGCTGCAACTTGATTCTTTAAGGTATCAACCTTATTCTCAGACTCAACAAGTGAATACCAACGACCATCACCTAGATAGCCAGTAACACCATTCTTCTTAGCAAGTTCACTTCTTTGATTATCTAATTCTTTAATCTTAGATTGTCTTGCAGAATCAGCATGAACAACACTACTAAATGCCAACAAAATAGCTGTCGATAAAAAAGCTATTGACTTTTTATATTTCATTCAAATATCCCCTTTTTGAAATGTTATATACATTATATCATATCTAGCTAAGAATAAATCTTCTTATTTTAAAATTCAATAATCACTCCATCTTCTCTGAAACGATTATACGTTCTTTCAATCTTAGACATAATCTTACTGTAATAACTTCGTGTAAGTTGACCTACACCATACAGCTGATAATATAAATCTTCACAACATTTTTTGGAAGAAACATAGACATCAGCACCATTTTTTACATGAGCATAGATTTTCAAATTCCAACAGAATCGTCTATAAATTCGGTTATACTCATTTAAAATCCATTCTTCGGAATAAGTCCTTAACCCTTGACCCTCTTTATAACCATACTCTTCGATTTTAACACACCTCTTTCCTACTACTCAATCTTCTCCGCTAGGTCAAGTAAGAATCGCTTCACTTCACTCTTATGAACATACTTAGTCTTATCATCATCAGCAAATCGAATAGTTTCTTCGTAACTTTTTCCTTTAGTCAACATTATTACCAATCCATGAGAAAATTGATGGTGACAACCTAGATTGTCTAAATCCTTTGTAGACAATACTTCTTCACGCTTCACAGTGATTTTTTCATCAACATTGATAAAATCATCAATCGTACAATTATAATACTTTGCTAGCTTGTAAAGTTTATCAATGCTAGGCTCACGATCTCCACTTTCATAGCGTTTATACGCTTTCTTTTGGATTCCTAAATAATTTGCTAAATCATCCTCTGACTTATTATTTCTTTCTCTATATAGAATCAATGCTTTTGATACGTTTATCATTTTTGTTACCTCATTTTCTATCTTCAACACCTCTACTCATATTGTTAATTTACATAAAGGAATATAGTAGATTCCCTTGTGAAAACTAACAATACTTTCAATTCTTATCAGGACAAAACCTGTTTTATAAAAAACTAGTTATTGTTAATTTTTCGCAAAATAAAAAGGCTTATTTCAAAGCCTTTTTACGTTTTTTTTCAATAGAATATAGCAATATAAAATATATGCTCTTATCTTCGCATACTTTCAGCCTCTCAGCCTACTACCTTCGCCAAGGTCACAAATTTAAAGATAACTCAATATCCCCTCTTTCTTACCCAAAGGCATTAGCAAGATTTTACTCTCACACACGACCATACAACACATAGACCTCACTATCTCACTCTAGCTACCTTCTAAGAAGTATCATTGACTGTACCACAGCCGTCAGTTCCCTTTTCTTATCTACTAAGGCGAAAGGACGAAACACCTACATTTTACATATTTGTATATAAAATGTGGGTGTTTCTCATAACTAATTTACATTAAACAGAGATAAACAAGTCAAAAATTAATTATTTAACTAACATAGCGAACATAAATAACTTATACCTATAAAGACTTACTCCTATGATCTACTTTACTTCATAATCATAAAAATCAAAACAAATATTTGGTCAAATTTTGGTCACAATTTGGTCAAAAATTCCAAAAATACTAACCTATTTTAAAAAGCTAACTTGTGATGATTGCCTTTAAACTAACACTTTAAATATTCTTTTTTTCTTTACGCTTCTTTATATGCCCCCTGCAGGAATCGAACCTGCAACTACTCCTTAGGAGGGAGTTGTTATATCCATTGAACTAAGGGAGCTAGAGAAAAACCCTGCTGAATGAGCAGAGTTTTTTAGTCGAATTAACGACGGATTTCTTTGATACGAGCTGCTTTACCTTGAAGAGCACGCAAGTAGTACAATTTCGCACGACGTACTTTACCGTAACGAACAACTTCGATCTTTTCAACACGTGGAGTGTGGATTGGGAAGATACGCTCAACACCTACACCGTTAGAGATTTTACGAACTGTGTAGTTTTCTGAGATGCCCGCACCTTTACGTGCGATAACAACACCTTCAAAAATCTGGATACGTTCACGGTTACCTTCGACAACTTTCGCGTGTACACGAACAGTGTCACCAGGACGGAATGATGGGATATCTGTACGAAGTTGACCTTCAGTCAAGCTTTGGATTAATGGATTCATTTTATTCTCCTATCTTTGTCAATCTTGAGGAACCTTCCTCAGCGGATAAACTGTATTTTTGTGCGTCCATTACACACAAGATACAGTTTACCAAATTTCCACCTAAAAGTAAAGAAATTTATAGCAGAATTCCTAAAAAAATCGCTAGAAAACCGCCTATGTAAGTTAAGAGAAAATAGCTATAAAATATCTTCTTGTCACTTAACAGTCTTTGCAGCTCGTCATTCAAGGTTGAAAAGGTCGTCAACCCTCCACAAAAACCTGTCGTAAGGATAGCATAAACTTCCTTGGACTCCACATGGTTGTAGAGTAGACCAATTAAAAAACATCCTAGAAGATTGGCTATGAGAGTTCCCAATGGCAATTTAGAAGGTTGATTATAGCGGGAAAAGAAATAACGCACCAGGGCTCCGAACCCGCAGGCAATTGCAAGATAAACGATTACCATTTCTTCCTCCCTAGAACATAAGCCAAGAGTAGACCTCCTCCAATACTCAAAAGCAGATAGATGATTAAACTAAGATAACGCCCGGTATCAAGCAGTTTTACTGCATCAAGCATTAGGCTAGAAAAGGTTGTCAGGCCACCGCAAAAACCCGTCCCCAGCGCCAAAACCAAGCCTTTACTAGTTCCCTTATAGACCAGATAGCCTTTTACCAGATAGACCAAGCAGAATATTCCCAGATAGTTGACGAGAAGGGTTCCCCAAGGAAAATCTGGACTGGCTGGTAACCAAGTGGAAATGAGATAGCGGACAAGGCCCCCACCATGGCAGCCAGAAAAATTCCTAGCGGATAAAATTGTTCTTTTTTCATTTAATGTTTTGATCCTGATAATCACGCGAACGTTTGAGTATGTCTGAAAAAGTTGCAACAATGGTCTCCTGATAGCGCTTATCTTCTACTCGATTTTTGACTTTCTCAAAAATAACTTCTTCTCTCTTAGTATCTAAAATAGGTTTTCCTGATGCTTTCTTATAAGCAACAACCCCTTCAACTAAGTGCATCCGTTCTTCTAGGAGCTTGACGATTTGGTCGTCGATTTGATCAATTTCTTGCCGAATAATATCTAAATCCATAGTATCTCCTCCTTTATTTGAATTATTGTATCAAAAAGCCTCTAAATAGGCTAGTAAAATCCCAAAAAAACTAATAAAAAAACGCACTGACTTCTTCCAGTCAGCGCAGTTTGATTCTTATCCTACTTTTGCAGCCAATTCTTCTGCGAATTGTTCCAATCGTTCGATGTCTTCTTCTTCAGCAGAGAGGTCTACTTTAACACACTCTGAACCTTTTTCTGCTCCTGTCGCGACAAATACTCGATCGAAGTCATCAACAGCCTTACAGAATTCGTCGTAGAAGGTATCACCTGATCCAACAACCCCGTAGATTTTGCCATTCAAGTTGAGATCTGCTAGGTCTTCGTAAAAGTCCATCATCTCATCTGGCAATTCTCCATCACCGTAAGTATAAGTCGCAACGATTGCGATGTCCGCCTCCAAGAAGTCTGAAGCGTCAACAGTCGTACATTCATCCACATCGACATCCAATCCCAAGTCACGCAATTTATCTGCTACAATATCTGCAATTTCTTCGGTATTACCGGTCATACTGGCAAATACAATTTTTGCTAATGCCATATCGTCCTCCTCAATTTATCTTTCTCCATTATATCATATCTTTTTCATTTTAAAAATAAAAATTCTTGTGCTACAATGAAATGAGAAAGAATTGAGGTTATTTATGGAAATTTGCCAGCAAATATTAGAGAAAATCAAAGAATACGATACCATTATCATTCACCGTCATATGAAACCAGATCCGGATGCCTTAGGGAGTCAGGTGGGATTGAAAGCTCTTCTCACACACCATTTTCCTGAAAAGACCATCAAAGCTGTCGGTTATAATGAACCAACTTTGACCTGGATTGCGGAAATGGATACTGTCCAAGACAGTGACTACCAAGGAGCTCTTGCTATTATTTGTGATACAGCGAATCGTCCTCGTATCGATGATAAACGCTACGAACAAGCTGCTTTCACCATCAAAATCGATCACCATCCAAATGATGATATCTACGGTGACCTATCTTGGGTGGATACAAGTTCAAGCAGTGCCAGTGAGATGATTGCATTATTTGCTCAAGAAAATCAGCTAGCTTTGTCTAGTGAAGCGGCACGACTTCTCTATGCAGGAATTGTCGGGGACACAGGACGTTTTCTCTACCCGTCAACTAGTGCCCGTACCTTTAGAATAGCTGGCCAGCTCCGAGAAATTGATTTTGACTTTGCTGGATTGTCTCGTCAAATGGATACCATGAGCTTCAAGATTGCAAAATTGCAAGGCTTTGTCTATGATCATTTAGAAGTTGATGAGAATGGAGCTGCACGGGTTCTACTTACTCAAGACATCTTGAAAAAATATAAGGTTACGGATGCTGAAACAGCGGCAATTGTCGGAGCACCTGGCCGAATTGATACTGTTAAGGCTTGGGCTATCTTTGTTGAACAAGCTGATGGTCACTTCCGTGTGCGAATGCGAAGTAAAATCACTCCTATCAATGAAATTGCCAAAGAACACGACGGAGGAGGACATCCATTAGCTAGTGGCGCCAATTCCTATAGTCTAGAAGAAAACGAACAAATATACAAAGAACTGAAAGAGGCTCTACAAATTCACCAAGGCTAAGAAAGAATTTTCTTGGCCTTTTATATGCTATATTCTTAAAATATACGGTTTCTTTGTACCTCAGTTTATGGTATAATAAATCAAACTGAATAAAAGGAGACTTAATAATGGAAAAAAATCGTTTGTATATTCTCATTTCTGCTGGAGTAGCCATCCTTGGTTCACTCTTGCCATGGGCTAGTTTAAATGCAGGTTCTTTTGGGTCTTATAGCGTGAATGGTTACCAAGGAGATGGGTGGTTTGTCATTATCGCGGCTATTGTATCTATTGTTCTTGCATGCTTGAATAATATGAATAAAGCAATGCCTAAAGGGTTCTCAATTGGTGTCATTGTTGCGGGTGCAATTGCAACCCTTGTCACACTAAATAGTCTCTTTAATGTAAATAAATACATGTCTAACTTTGGTGGATACGGCATTTCAATCGGCTTTGGTTTGATTTTAGCTCTTCTTGCTAGCATTGCATTAGTTGTAACTGGTCTCTTGGCAATGTCAGGTGGTAAAATTACAAAAGAGTCATTTACTGAATTAGCTGAATCTGGTAAAGATTTTGCTCAAACTGTCGGACGTGTAACAAGCTCTACTGTTAAAACTGCAGTCGAAGAAATCAAAAAAGAATCTCAAGAACGTAAAAAAGAAGAAACTACAGCTGAAAAAGCAGAGACTGTTAAAGAGGAAACCGAGCAAAAAGAAGAAGCTAAGGAACCAGCTAATGAAGAGGCTGAATCAGCAGAAAAAAATGCAGAACCAGTAAAAGAAGAAACTACAGAATCTGAAACAAAAACAGAAGCTGAGCCAGTAGCCGAACCAACAGAAACAGAGGCTGAAGCTGAAACTGTAACAGAATCAACAGAAACAGAACCTACTGAAACTGAAAAAGAGGCTAAATCAGCAGCAGAAAACACAGAACCAGTAAAAGAAACAGAAGTAAAAAATCAACAAGAAGAAAAAACTCCAAATCAAGAGAACTAATCATTCTTCTACCGTCACTCCAGTAAACACTGGAGTGATTTTTTATCAAGATTTTTAATAAAATCAGGGAAAAGACTTGCCAAACTTATCAGAATCTGATAGACTAGTATGGTAACAATCTATGGCTAGCAAAGAGACCATGGCAGAAAGGAAATATTGCAAAATGAAAAAAGATATCCATCCAGAATATCGCCCAGTTGTCTTCATGGACACAACTACTGGTTACAAATTCCTTAGCGGTTCAACAAAACGCTCTAACGAAACTGTTGAGTTCGAAGGCGAAACTTACCCATTGATCCGTGTGGAAATTTCATCAGACTCACACCCATTCTACACTGGACGTCAAAAGTTCACTCAAGCAGATGGACGCGTGGATCGTTTCAACAAAAAATACGGTCTCAAATAATGATAAAAAAGAACAGTTACCACTGTTCTTTTTTTGTACTTGTTTTTATGAACCAATCACTACTACTTTCTATTTGTCAACCTTCACGCTGACACTGTAATTGATTTCAAACGAGTTTAAAAAATATCGAAAAGAAGCTTGATATTGAGAATGGTCAAGATGATTGAAACTGCGTAACCTAGGATGGTGTTCCACTTGGCATTGGTGAATTCTCCCATCAGTGACTTCTTAGAGGTCAGATAGATTAAGGGGAAGATTGAAAACGGAAGAGCGATTGACAGAAAGACCTGTGAATAGACCAATAACTGATCCAAGGTTTTTTCTTGATGTCCAAACAAGACGGCAACAATAATCACAGGGAGCAAGGCAAAAATACGGGTACCGATACGGATAATCCACTGAGGCAATTTCAGATGCAAGAAACCTTCCATGACAATCTGTCCTGTCAAGGTGCCTGTAATGGTCGAATTTTGACCACTTGCTAAGAGAGCTAGGGCAAATAAAGTTGACAGAGTTGAACTAGCTATCGCTCCTGCTATTGTCGAATCCTGTAAAGCATTGTACATTTGAGAGAAAGCTGAAATTTCAGATGCATGCCCCAAAAAGAGAGATGCCCCTAAAATAAGAAGCAAGGAATTGACAATAAAGGCTAGAGACAACTGAAGATTTGAATCCCAGGTCATAAAACGCACGGCTTTTCGAACATCCTTCTTATCTTTGTGATTGATTTTCCTTGTTTGGGATAGGGAAGAATGAAGATAGAGATTATGGGGCATGACTGTCGCACCTACAATCCCTAGAGCCAAGGTCAATTGACTTTCATGGCCTGGTAACGGTGTTTCAAATAAAGTTGAGGTTGGTAAATAACCACCAATAATCCCCTGGATACTTGGATTGGATAAAGCTACCAGATAGGTAAAGATGGCTAATATGGTTAAAATAAGGGTCGTAACAATGGCTTCAATTTTTTTGAAGCCAAATTTCATTAACAACAACAAAAGAAATACATCTAAAACGGTTAAGAGGATAGCGACCATAATGGGTATTTTAAATAAAAGATTTAAGGCAATCGCTGAGCCTAAAACCTCGGCTAAGTCGGTCGCCATTAAAGCTAATTCTAAAATCACCCATAAACTATAACGAAGCCACTTGGGAGCATGATGTGCAGTTGCCTGTGCTAGGTCCATCTTAGTTACGATACCGAGCTTTCCAGCCATCTGTTGTAGTTGCATGGCAATGATGGATGAAATCAAAATAACAAATAAGAGACTATATTTGTAGGAAGCACCACCAACCACACTGGTAATCCAGTTTCCAGGATCCATATAACCAACTGCTACAAGGGCTCCAGGTCCTAAAAATGCTTTTAGATTTTGCCAAAAATGATTGTTATTGGGAGTTTCAATAGATTGGTTGATCTCAGAAAGAGAGACTTTTTTGTAAGAAGACATCGGAATTTTACACTTTCTAATCTGTCTTTACCTATTTTCTTAATGGCATTTTTGAAAATATCATGAAAATAGTTCCCTATTTCCAATTCTTCCTTATTATATCACAATTTAGAATGATTCTTAAGGAAAGAATGATAGTTGAAATAAGCAATATCTGTATTGCAAAAGCCAGCGATAGAAAACGCTGGCTTTAAAACTGTAAAAATTCTTTCTCAACTAGATCGCTTCTGTGACAAAACTACGGCTTTCTAGCACCTTGAGCATGGCATTAGCTGTATCTAGGGCTGTGAAGAGGGGTACACCGTGTTCAATGGCTGAACGACGGATTTGCTCACCATCTTCGTCAGCAGTTCGTTTGGTTCCGACAGTATTGATGATCGCTTGGATTTTCCCTTTGCGGACAAAGCTTGGGATATCCTGTTCATCGTCACCAATCTTACCAACAGGTTGGGCTTGAAGTCCATGACTGGCAAAGAAGGCTGCTGTCCCTTCTGTCGCGAGGATACCGTAGCCGATATTTTGGAAACGACGAGCCAAGTCCAAGGCTTCATCTTTGGAATCATCAGCAATGGTAAAGACAACATTCCCAAAGGTTGGTAAGTGTAGGTAAGAAGCTTCAAAAGCCTTATAGAGAGCTTTTTCAAGAGTAGTATCAGAACCCATAACTTCCCCTGTTGACTTCATTTCAGGACCGAGTAAGCTGTCTACCTTAGCTAGTTTCGTAAAGGAGAAGACTGGTGCCTTGATATGAACGCGAGTGCTTTCTGGATAAAGTCCATCTTGGTAACCCAGTTCTTCAAGACTTTGACCAAGAATGAGCTTAGTCGCTACCTGAGCCATAGGAATATTGGTTACCTTAGAAAGGAATGGAACCGTACGGCTGGCACGTGGATTTACCTCAATAACATAGACTTTCTCATCCTTGATGACAAACTGAATGTTCATCATCCCAAGACAATTAAGACCAATTGCTAAACGTTTGGTGTAGTCTGCAATGGTTTCCTGAACCTTTTGCGACAAGGTTTGTGGCGGGTAAACGGCCATTGAGTCACCTGAGTGGACACCGGCACGTTCGATATGTTCCATAATACCAGGGATAAGGACATTTTCTCCGTCTGAGATGGCATCCACTTCACACTCTTGCCCAACGATGTAAGAGTCAACAAGAACTGGGTGGTCTGGACTAGCCTTAACAGCGGTACGCATGTAAGAACGAAGGTCTTCTTCGTTTTCGACGATTTCCATAGCACGTCCACCCAAGACATAAGATGGACGAACGAGGACTGGGAAGCCAATCTTGCGAGCTGCAAGCACAGCTTCTTCTTCATTAGTTGCTGTTTGTCCTGGTGGCTGTGGAATATCCAAGTCTTTAAGGGCTTGTTCAAAGAGATCACGGTCTTCGGCACGGTCCAAGTCAGCTACTTGGGTACCAAGGATGGTCACACCTGCTTTTGCCAAAGGCTCCGCAAGGTTGATAGCTGTTTGACCACCAAACTGAACGATAACCCCTTTTGGTTGCTCAAGGTCAATGACATTCATGACATCTTCGAATGTCAATGGTTCAAAGTAGAGCTTGTCAGACACAGAGAAGTCGGTTGAAACAGTCTCTGGGTTTGAGTTCATGATGATCGCTTCATAACCAGCTGCCTGGATAGCCTTAACAGAGTGAACAGTTGCGTAGTCAAACTCAACCCCTTGTCCGATACGGATTGGACCTGAACCTAGGACTAGGACGGATTCCTTATCAGACTTGATAGACTCATTTTCCCATCCATAGGTTGAATAGAAATATGGAGTTTCAGAGTCAAATTCTGCCGCACAAGTATCGACCATCTTGTAAACTGGGACAATCTTGTTTTCCAAGCGAAGTTGGCGAACTTGGTCAGCTGTCGTTTTCCAGAGTTCAGCAATCTTGCGGTCTGAGAAACCATTAAGTTTAGCTGTTTTCAAGATTTCTAGATCTTGTGGATGGGCACCTAATTCTTGCTCAATTTCAAAGATGTGCAAGAGTTTATCCAAATAGAAGATATCAATCTTAGTCAATTCAGCAATTTCTTCTGGTGTATAACCACGGCGAATGGCTTCTGATACGTAGAAGAGACGGTCATCTTGGGCCTTGACAACCTTTTCAATCAAGGCATCATCAGAAACCGCTGCAAGTTCTGGCATTTCATTGTGGTGAACCCCAATTTCAAGGGAGCGACAAGCTTTAAGAAGTGACTCTTCGATGTTACGACCGATAGCCATGACTTCTCCAGTCGCCTTCATTTGGGTACCTAGACGACGTTCACCCTTTTCAAACTTGTCAAATGGGAAACGTGGAATCTTGGCAACGACGTAGTCGAGGGCTGGCTCAAACATAGCATAAGTTGA
>NZ_KQ970235.1:490418-503385 GCF_001579025.1 Streptococcus oralis | reverse complement strand
GGCAACGACGTAGTCGAGGGCTGGCTCAAACATAGCATAAGTTGAACCTGTAACCGGGTTGATAACCTCATCCAAGGTCAAACCTACGGCAATCTTAGCAGCCAATTTGGCAATCGGATAACCCGTCGCCTTAGAAGCAAGGGCTGACGAACGGGATACACGCGGGTTTACTTCGATAACATAGTACTTAAAGCTATGGGGATCAAGGGCTAGTTGAACATTACATCCACCTTCAATCTTGAGGGCACGAATGATGCTCAAGCTGGCATCACGAAGCATTTGGTTTTCATAGTCTGACATGGTTTGCGCAGGGGCAAATACAATAGAGTCCCCTGTGTGAATTCCAACTGGGTCAAAGTTTTCCATGTTACAAACAACGAGGGCATTGTCAGCTGAATCGCGCATGACTTCGTATTCAATTTCCTTGAAACCAGCGATTGAACGTTCAATCAAACATTGGGTAACAGGTGACAATTTCAACCCATTTTCAGCGATTTCACGCAATTCTTCCTCATTGGCACACATACCACCACCAGTACCACCTAGGGTAAAGGCTGGTCGAACGATGACTGGGTAGCCAATTGTCGCTGCAAAGGCAACTGCTTCTTCGACTGTGTTGACAATTTCAGATTCTGGAATGGGTTGTTCCAATTCTTCCATCAATTGTTTAAAGAGGTCACGGTCCTCTGCTTGGTCGATGGCAGACAATTTAGTACCTAGAAGCTCTACTCCAAGCTCATCTAGGATGCCGTTTTTAGACAATTCCATGGCCATATTGAGCCCTGTCTGACCTCCAAGAGTTGGAAGTAAAGCATCTGGGCGTTCCTTACGGAGAATACGTGTCACAAATTCCAGTGTAATCGGTTCGATGTAGACCTTGTCCGCAATCTCCTTGTCCGTCATGATAGTGGCAGGGTTTGAATTCACCAAGACGACCTCATAGCCTTCCTCTTTCAAAGACAAGCAGGCCTGGGTCCCCGCGTAGTCAAACTCAGCAGCCTGACCAATAATAATCGGACCAGAACCAATCACCATAATTTTTTGAATATCAGTACGTTTAGGCATAGTTTATGATACAAAGCCCGTAAAGAACACAGTGAAAATAGGAAACTCGGTGCAGACGCCTTTAGCGTCAAGACGATGTTTATCTTTTTCACACAGTTCTTAGGGCGTGTTCACTTCCGCGAACAATGTATCTTCTCCTTTCTATTCGGCAACTCTCTGGTTGCCATTAAATAAATTCTCCGACGAGCTTTTACTCGTTCTTAGTTTGCTTGTTTAAAAGCTTCCATCATCTCGATAAATTCGTCAAAGAGGTAGCTAGCATCGTGTGGACCAGGAGCTGCGTCTGGGTGGAATTGTACAGAAAAACCTGGTTGGTATCTGTGGCGAACTCCTTCAACTGACTTGTCATTGATTTCTTCGTGGGTAATGATCAAATGCTCTGGCAAGTCCTCACGGCTAACTGCATAACCGTGGTTTTGGCTGGTAAAGTCTACGCGTCCTGTAGCAATCTCACGTACCGCGTGGTTAAATCCACGGTGACCAAATTTCATCTTGTAGGTCTTAGCACCGTTTGCCATAGCAAAGAGTTGGTGTCCCATACAAATACCGAAAATTGGAATTTTCCCTTGCACACCGCGAATCATGTCCAGTGCTTCTGGAACGTCTTCTGGGTTACCTGGACCATTTGACAACATAACTCCATCAGGATTAAGGTGGAGAATTTCTTCTGCCGTTGTTGAATACGGAACAACCGTCACGTTACAATTACGCTTAGAAAGTTCACGTAGAATTGAGTGCTTGAGACCAAAGTCCACTAGCACCACGCTCAAACCAACTCCAGGAGCTGGATAGGACGTTTTAGTAGAAACCTGCTTGATATTATCTGTCGGCAAGACTGTTGCTTGGAGCTGGTCCGTCACATGGTCCATACTGTCTCCAACATGGGTCAAGGTTGCACGCATAGTACCATACTTACGGATAATCTTAGTAAGTGCACGCGTATCAATCCCTGAAATACCAGGAATTTTCTTAGCTTTCAAAAATTCATCCAGCGTCATTTGGTTGCGCCAGTTGCTAGCTCGACGCGCTTCTTCGAAAACGACAACTCCCTTACAAGTTGGAATGATGGATTCGTAATCATCACGATTAATTCCATAATTTCCCACCAAAGGATAAGTGAAGGTCAAGATTTGTCCATTATAAGACTGGTCTGTAATGGATTCTTGGTAACCAGTCATCCCTGTGTTAAAGACGATTTCGCCTGTTACATCAATATCTGCTCCAAAGGCCTTGCCTTCAAAAACTGTGCCATCTTCTAATACTAGAAGTCTTTTTGTCATATTTTCACCTCTCGTGGACGCTCACTGGCGTCTTTTAACGTCTTGTGTTTTAGTTGGCGTTTCTACTCGCCAATACGGATTCTAAGATTGCCATTCGAACAAAGACACCATTGGTCATTTGTTGGACAATGCGTGATTTTGGCGCTTCAACCAAGTGGTCAGCAATTTCCACATCTCGATTCACTGGAGCAGGATGCATAATGATTGCTGTTTCTTTTAAGCGATTATAGCGTTCTTGGTTCAAACCGTGTTGAGCATGGTAATCTTCTTTTGAAAAGACCGCTCCGCTTTCGTGGCGTTCATGTTGAACTCGGAGTAACATCAAAACATCCACCTGATCAACAATCTCATCAATAGTTACAAACTGTCCATAGTCCGCAAACTCTTGACTTCTCCATTCCTCAGGTCCTGCAAAGAACAGTTCAGCTCCCAAGCGTTTCAAAATCTGCATATTGGATTTGGCAACGCGTGAGTGGTCCAAGTCGCCTGCAATAGCAACCTTGAGCCCCTCAAAGTGACCAAATTCCTCATAAATAGTCATCAAATCAAGCAAGCTCTGACTAGGATGTTGACCTGAACCATCTCCACCATTGATGATGGAAGTCGTAATCGACGGACTCGCAATCAACTCTCTGTAATAGTCGACCTCTGGGTGACGAATCACACAGACATCTACACCAAGCGCAGACAAGGTTAAGATGGTATCATAAAGTGTCTCACCCTTATTGACTGAGCTAGTCTTCACATCAAAGTCCAGTCGCTCCAATCCTAGTTTGATCTCTGCCACTTCAAAAGACTTATGTGTTCGTGTAGAATCTTCAAAGAAGAGATTAGACACGATAGGTTTGTTCTCGTAGGGAAGTTGGGCTCCGTTTTTAAACTCGATTCCTCGTTTGATCAATTTCATCACTTGATCAACTGTAAGGTCTTCCATGGAAACCACATGGTTCAATGCTTGTTGATTTTCTGACATGGCTACTCCTTCAGCTTTCTAAGCTTCTTCAGTAATCAGAACTCTGTCTTGGCCATCAAGTTCTGTCATCTCTACGATGATTTCTTCAGAACGACTGGTTGGGATATTTTTCCCAACGTAATCTGGACGGATAGGCAATTCTCTATGTCCACGGTCAACTAGCACCGCAAGACTCACGCGCGCAGGACGACCATGGCCAACAATATTATCAATAGCAGCTCGGATGGTACGGCCTGTATAGAGTACATCATCCACCAAGATAACTTCACGGTCTGTCACATCAACAGAAATCAAAGAAGTATCTTCTCCGCTTTTAACATCATCACGGAAAGGCTTGGTGTCTAATTCCACAACAGGAACAGTGATATTTTCCAACTGCTCCAAGCGTTCTTTGATACGATGAGCGATGAAAACACCACGCGTTTTTATCCCAGCTAGGATAATTTTATTCAAATCTTTATTGCGCTCAATAATCTCGTAAGTAATTCGCGTAATCGCGCGTTTGACGGTCAATTCGTCTACAACTTCTTTTGCCTTCATGACAAACCTCCAAAAAGAAAAGTCTCCTTCTACAAGGAGACTTGAAATGTATAGCCAAGCGAGCCCTACTGTAAACAGTATAGACTTCACCCTTCTACTTTATCGCGCTCCTTGCCTGCCTCACGGGACAGGTTTAAAGGACTATTTAGTTACCATTTACTATAGCACAAAGCACCCTTAAAATCAAGCAAAAACTTTTTCAAAGTCCCCTTAAACATTGCTAAAATCATATAATTGGGGATAGTGGTTACATTCTGGATTTTTGGGATGGCAGATAGCTCGTCCAAAGTAAATCATGGCCTGGTGGGCTGCTAACCATTCTTCTGGTGGCAGAACATCCATGACACGTTTTTCTACTTCAAGTGGCGTAGCTGATTTTTTAACGATATCGTGGTGCTTACAGATACGCTCCACATGAGTATCCACTGCAAAGGCTGGGATTCCAAAGCCCACACTCAATACTACATTTGCTGTTTTACGACCAACACCAGCTAGACTTTCTAATTCCTCTCGAGTCTGAGGGACTTGACCATCAAAATCGTCTAGTAACTGTTGGGCACATTTTTTAAGGAATTTAGCCTTATTTCGATACAGTCCCAGGCGAGAAATGTGTGAAGCAATTTCACTTTCAGTTGCTACAGACATGGCTTGGGGCGTTGGAAAGGCAGCAAAGAGACCTGGTGTGGCCTTATTTACCGCTGCATCTGTGGTCTGGGCTGATAGCATGACCGCAATCAGTAGTTCAAAATGATTGCGAAAATCAAGACTAGGCTTAGCATCTGGAAAAAGGGCAATTATCTCCTCAATGACATGACGGGCACGTTTCTTCGATAAAACCATCTACTCGTCTCCATCAAATAGTCCTTGCAAGCCAGCAAATGGACTGTTTTCTTCTTTCTTGACTGCTTGTTGGGCTTGATATTCGTCTTCAGTCATGATTTGCCAGTCATTTCCTGACACAAAACCTTGGCCCGCCTCTTCTTCTGCCGTCAAGATCTTGATTGGGATATTGAGCAGAATATTATCTGCTACGCTCTCAGCAAGGTCAATTTCCCCATTTTCGATAGGCAAGACCAAGTCATCATCAAGAACTTCCTGGTCCAGTTGGTTGGTCGCTCCTTCCATGAAGACCTCTGTGACTGGATAAGACTCAGCCAACTCAACTGGTTCCATACTACGACTGGAAGCAAGAACAATGGTATATGACAACTGATAGTCTAAGAAATACAGACGGTCTTCGTACTGCACCTTTCCCACTGCAAAGATATCTTTGACATCTAAAATTTCTTGATTCCGTTTACGCAAGTCTGCGACAAGGTCTAAAGCTTGTTCAAAATGCAGGCCTTCAGGTTGCTTACGAATTTCTTGAATATTTAACTTCATATTTCCTCCATAAAGATGTACTCACTTGATTATACCATGAAAAGGCTATAAGTCAGCTTTCCAAACTTTGATATTAAAATCTCATTTTTTAACATATTTACTATGACAAACCTTCCTATTAGTGCTATACTATAGGTAAGAATACATCAGAGCAAGGAGGATGTTCATATGGAAGACAAAGCACTCATCACTGAAGCTTACCAACTCCTATCCGAGTTAAATAAAAGCTACCAAAGCTGCAAACAAGGTACAGCCGATGATTTCCGTCTACAAGAACTGCTGAACAGCACTCTCAAGGAACTTAAAAAAGCGGAAAAGCTTGACAACAGTATCTTAATCGACCTTGAGAAATTTTACCAACGTACCAGTCTACTGATCGGACTGGGGAGCCTAAAACTAAACGACTCAGCACGCACCGCTTGGCGTAACTATGACAAGTTCCACTACGAACATGTCAAACACGTACTGACTCTCTATGGACCTGTTTTTGGATTTTAGAGCTTGAAATTACTTGTTTTCTATTGACAAAATTTCCTGAATGGTATAGGATAGAGATACTAATACTCGGAGGTAAGGGAGACATGAACAACTAATCTATCAAATAAAGAATCTTTATTTAGTAGATCTTGTTTTTGTCTCTTTTTGTGTGCTCTTTTCATACTAGATTTTCTAGTATCTTGTCCCCATTGAAAATCAAAAAACTAGAAAGCTATGCTCCTCTTGGGTTGGGTTAGGCAACTCCAAGCTAGTTTGACGAGTTTTTCAACGAGGATAATAGAGTTTTGACAGTGACTTTGGGCTCTACTAGATAAAGTAGAGCTTTTTGTTATGCACTATCGACATTCTAGAAAGGGCAACAATATGATAAAAATCAATCATCTAACTATCACGCAAAACAAAGATCTACGAGATCTTGTATCTGACCTAACCATGACTATCCAAGACGGGGAAAAGGTTGCTATTATTGGTGAAGAAGGAAATGGTAAATCGACTTTACTACGAGCTTTAATGGGAGAAGCATTATCTGATTTTACTATCAGGGGCGACATCCAGTCTGACCTTCAATCACTGGCCTACATTCCTCAAAAAATCCCTGAAATTCTGAAAAATAGGACTCTACACGACTACTTGTTTTTGGATTCTGCTGATTTAGACTACAGTATTCTTTATCGTTTGGCGGAGGAGTTGCGCTTTGATAGCGACCGTTTTGCTAGCGACCAAGAAATTGGCAGTCTATCAGGGGGCGAAGCTTTGAAAATTCAGCTCATTCACGAGTTAGCAAAACCTTTTGAGATTCTATTTTTAGATGAACCTTCAAATGACCTTGACCTTGAGACGGTTGATTGGCTAAAAAGGCAGATTCGAAAGATTAGGCAAACTGTTATTTTCATTTCCCATGATGAAGACTTTCTTTCTCATACGGCAGATACTATTGTCCACTTGCGGCTGGTCAAGCATCGGAAAGAAGCGGAAACGCTAGTCGAGCATTTAGACTATGATCGCTATAGTGAGCAGAGAAAGGCTAGTTTTGCAAGGCAAAGTCAGCAAGCTGCTAACGACCAGAGAGCCTATGACAAAACCATGGAAAAGCATCGTCGCGTCAAGCAAAATGTAGAAACTGTACTTCGAGCTACCAAAGACAGTACTGCCGGTCGCCTATTGGCTAAAAAGATGAAAACTGTTCTCTCTCAAGAAAAACGCTTTGAAAAGGAAGCTCAGTCCATGACCCAAAAACCACTTGAAGAGGAACAAATCCAACTTTTCTTTTCAGACATCCAACCATTACCGGCTTCTAAAGTCTTAATCCAACTGGAAAAAGAAAATTTATCCATTGGCGAGCGCATTTTAGTTCAGGGGATACAACTCACTGTCCGTGGCCAAGATAAAATCGGTATCATCGGGCCAAATGGTGTTGGGAAATCAACTCTGTTAGCCAAGTTTCAACAACTGCTCAGCGCCAAAAGAGAGATTTCGCTCGGTTTCATGCCACAAGATTACCATAAAAAACTGCAATTGGATTTATCTCCAATAGCCTACCTCAGTCAAACTGGACGAAAAGAGGAACTACAGAAAATCCAATCTCACCTAGCCAGTCTCAATTTCAGCTATCCAGAGATGCACCACCAAATCCGCTCCCTATCTGGTGGGCAACAAGGTAAACTCCTACTTTTGGATTTAGTCTTGCGCAAACCAAACTTTCTCCTTCTAGATGAGCCCACACGAAACTTTTCTCCCACTTCTCAACCCGAAATTAGAAAACTCTTTGCCTCCTATCCAGGCGGTCTGATCACTGTTTCGCATGACAGACGCTTCTTAAAAGAGGTCTGTACGAGTATCTATCGTTTAACAGAAAATGGTTTGGAAGTTGTTGATTTACAAGATTTTTAGATTTTAAACATAGCAAAAATCCAGAGACGAGCTCTGGATTCTGTGGGCTGTTTGAGCTAACTCAAACAGCTTGAAAGATACTCACTTAATCAGAAGAACAACTTTGTTGCACTTGACTTGACAATTAAGGAAAAAATTGTTTTTCCATCTCTGCCACTTAACTACAAATTAAATAATTTATAACTAGTATTCTTTTTTCTCCATAATCATAACGGACAATTTTACTGCAAGCCCTATGATTAATATGCTTACAACTAAAATTCCAAAGCAAATCATTGATATAGAATTCTTACTAAAAATCTCCATTAGTTCTGCAAGAAAATTTGACTTTTCTTTTAACAGTGTTGATAAAGCAAATATTAAGAAATAAGTGATTACCATAATGACTCTACCCTTTTCTGCACCATATTTAAGAATAAATGGTAATTGAATGGCAGACATAAGTATACTAGCAGCTAATGTAATTAAAGAAATAAACACTATATTATCCAATGACATTTGATTTTTTGTCATCAACAGTACAAAAATGCAGATTGAACCAACCAAACCAAAGGCAAATGCAAAGAAAAACTTGCTCAACACATAACTGATCTTTTTTATTGGCATCGAAAATGCAAACTGTTCGAAATTTGATTTTGTATCATAGCCAAAGGCGATTGCAGTAAGTATGAGCGGAATCATTACACATATTAACGGAACCATAAACAATTCATTTTCATAAATTCCATATACAGCCAGTGCAATACTGATAGTAACCGTTAATAATAATGTCTTTTTTAAAGTAGCTATATCTTTCAAAATTAATGATGTCATTATTGTCTCACTCCTTTCACAATGTAAATCATAATATCCTCAATTGACGGTTTTTGTAACTTGATACCATCAGGTACAAGACTTTTTTTAACAAGTAACTCTTGCCCAAAAGAATGTATTCTTCTTCCTACAATGGCTTCTTCATCAATGTTATTTACTTCTTCATTGGATAAAGTACATATACCGTAGTTTTCTTTTAACTCATCTTTTGTTTCCATAAATAAGATTTTTCCATTGTGAATAAAAGCAATGTAATCTGCCACTTTTTCTAAGTCAGATAAAATATGGGAAGAAATAAGAATTGTATGATTTTCATCTTGCATAAAATCTAATAACAAATCCAAGATTTCCTCTCTTACAATTGGGTCAAGCCCACTTGTTGCTTCATCTAAAATCAAAAGTTCAGCATTGTGAGATAAAGCAACAGCCATTGAAAGTTTCATTTTCATACCACGAGAATAGTTTTTAATCATCTTTTTATGTGGTAAATTGAATTTTTCAACGAATCCATAAAACTGCTTTTTATCCCATTTTGAATAAACTCTATGACAAAACTTTTCAACATCGATTAATGTCATTTCTTCCGGCACTAACAAATCATCAAATACCACTCCAAGTTTATCTTTCAGTTCAACACTATTAGGATTTTCCTCATCTAAAAGTCTTATATCGCCAGAATCTTTTCTTAAAAGCCCAAGTAACAATTTTATAGTTGTACTTTTACCAGCTCCATTCTGTCCGATATATCCAACTATTGTTCCTTTCGGAATAGTAAGATTTACCGGTCCTAGTTTAAAACTGTCAAATGTTTTTACTAAATCTTTAATTTCAATAGCATATTTACTCATATTCACCCTCCACATAACTCTTTAACATTTTTATCAATTCATCACTGGATACATCTGCAATTTCTGAAAGTTCAACTACTTCTTGAAGCTTCGATTCAATTTTCTTTAAGTATTCTTCTCGAATTAGTTCTTTATTTTGTGCTGCAACAAAATTACCTTTTCCTTGTACCGAATTTATAAACCCGTCTAACTCTAATTCATCAAAAGCTCTTTTTGCAGTTAACATACTTACTCTTATTTCTTTCGCTAAGAATCTTATCGAAGGTAGTTGTTCTCCCACTTTCAAATCTCCAGAAATGATTTGTGCTTTAATTTGATTTTTTATTTGCAGATATATTGGTTCATCACTGGAATTATTTATCTGTATATTCATCATCAACCCCCTACTGTTATTTGTGTTTTAACTGTTATTATTATAGCATAACAGTTGAAAGATTGCAATATCTAAAAAGAAGCAGACAAAAATTTTTTTGCCCGCTTCTTCTCATTACTATCTAAATTCTTTCAGCAGCTCTCTTAGCTTTTCCAATATCTTATTTCTTCTCTTTATGAGAGCTGGATGAGATATTTTTTTCATTTCAGCTACCAAACGAATAGTTTCATCATTGAAATAAAGTCTATCAATGATTTCTCTTTCTTCATCATTTAATTTTGATAGTGCATCTCGCACTGCCTCAATCATCCTCTGTGTCTGAACGTTTTTATCTACATCAAAACCCTCATCTACTATACTATCCTCAAAATGTCCATCATTTTCAAAAGACGAGAAAAAAGCAGGTGATTTCTTCTATCCACCTGCTTCAAATATTTTTCGGCTCTATAATATTTGTAGTGGGTAAATCCCCTATGGATATTATGGAGCTTATTTTAGCTTTTCTTCAACCCACTACAGTTGACAAAGAGCCATTTTTTCTACATATGTTTTAAACGTTCAATCCGTTCTGAGATAGGTGGGTGGGTATAAAAGAGTTTTTGAAGTCCGCCACCTTTCTTGGGATCATTGATATAAAGAGCGCTGCTGGCATCGTCAACATGGTGATGCATCGGCTCGCTATCCTCCAACTTACGCAAGGCATTGATCATCCCTTGAGGATTGCGAGTCAGCTCCACACTGGATGCATCCGCCAGAAATTCCCTCTGACGGGAAATGGCAAGTTGCACCAAGGTTGCTGCGAGAGGTGCTAGAACAATGGCTAAGAGAGAGATAACAAGCATGATAATCTCCAAACCATTTCCATCGCGATCATTATCACTCCGTCTGCGACCTGCGCCACCCCACCACATCATCCGTCCTGCCATACTAGACAGAAGGGTAATGGCACTGGCAAGGGCAACAGCAATGGTCGAAATGCGGATATCGTAGTTTCGGATATGACTGACCTCATGCCCCATAACAGCTTCTAGCTCCTCGCGATTCATGATTGCCAGAAGACCCGATGTTGCTGCGACTGCTGCATTCTGCGGGTTTGAACCTGTTGCAAAGGCATTTAAAGAAGAATCCTCAATGATGAAAACACGCGGCATGGGAATCTGAGCGACCATGGCCATATCTTCTACTACATGGTAGAGGTCTGGTGCTGTTTGCTCATCAACCTCACGCGCCCCATTCATAGACATGACAATCTCTGTCGATTGAAAGATCATGGTCAGAGCGTAGATAAGACCAATAATCAAGGCAATAATCACGCCACCAAGACCTGAACGCATAAAGAGATAGCCAACCGCATAACCAACCAAGGCCAAGAGTAGGAAGAAAACCAGCAACAAAATCCAGGTTTTTCGTTTATTGCTCGCAATTTGATCAAACAACATCTTAGTCACCTAATCCGCTAAAGTCAACTTTAGGAACTGCCTTTTCCTCTTCAGGTGTTTGAAGGAAGTCTGCAGCTTTAAAGCCAAATAGTCCTGCGATGATGTTGCTTGGGAAACTTTCAAGTTTTACATTGTAGTTGCTGACAACACTGTTGTAGAGTTGGCGAGAGTAAGAAATTTTATTTTCTGTATTGGTCAACTCTTCTTGCAATTTGATAAAGTTAGCACTAGCTTTCAAGTCTGGGTAATTCTCTGCTACTGCAAAGATACCAGAAATCTGGCGGGTAAGGGCATCACTGGCCTTCATAGCTTCTGCCGGTGAAGTTGCTGCGGCTACTTGTCTACGAAGTTCTGTCACTTTTTCCAAGGTAGAACCTTCATATTTGGCATAGCCTTTGACTGTTTCAATCAAGTTTGGGAGGAGATCATTACGACGCTTCAACTGAACATCAATCTGGCTCCAAGCCTCCTTGGTCTGCATACGATTTTTAACCAAACCGTTATAGCTAACAATCACAAAAATAACAATCAGAGCCAAAACTCCAAGAATAATCCAAGTCATAATCTTATTCCTTTCTGCTTTTAGATTACTACCAGTATATCAAAATTTTAACGAATATGGTAAAATAAGATGATACTAGAGAAGGAAACTACTATGAAACCAGAAACTTTTTACAGCCTACTAGCTGAGCAAAATCTTCCACTTTCGGACCAGCAAAAGAACCAATTTGAACGCTATTTTGAACTCTTGGTCGAGTGGAATGAAAAGATTAACCTGACCGCTATTACAGACAAGGAAGAAGTTTATCTCAAACATTTTTATGATTCGATTGCACCTATTCTGCAAGGCTTGATTTCAAATGAAACTATCAAACTTCTTGATATCGGAGCGGGGGCAGGATTTCCTAGTCTACCCATGAAAATCCTCTATCCTCAGTTAGATGTGACCATCATTGATTCGCTCAATAAGCGCATTAACTTCCTTCAACTTTTGGCTCAGGAGTTGGATTTGGATGGTGTTCACTTCTACCATGGACGGGCAGAAGACTTTGCCCAAGACAAGAACTTCCGTGCCCAGTTTGATGTGGTGACGGCTCGTGCGGTTGCCCGTATGCAGGTTTTGTCTGAGCTGACCATTCCCTATCTTAAAGTCGGTGGCAAACTATTGGCACTCAAGGCCAGCAATGCTCCTGAGGAATTGCTAGAAGCCAAGAATGCTCTCAACCTCCTCTTTAGCAAGGTAGAGGACAACCTCAGCTACGCCCTACCAAATGGAGATCCGCGCTACATCACTGTGGTCGAAAAGAAAAAAGAAACCCCAAATAAATATCCACGTAAGGCTGGCATGCCTAATAAACGTCCACTTTAAATTTTTTAGTAAAAAATGTTTACAAAGTTCGCATCGCTTTTTTATTTCTTGGCTCGGGAAAAAATGATTTACAAAATCAACCTCGCTCTCTTATTTTCGGGCTCGGGAAAAAATGATTTACAAAATCATTTTTTTCTGCTATACTATCACAAGCAAAGGTTTTTAATGTCATCCCGTGAGGTGACAAAGACGCAGATTTATATAAATTTTTAAAAGATAGCTATTTTTTAAAAAGTCTTACTCTGAGGGCCTATTGCTGCAAAATAATGGGCTCTTTTTTGGTGCCCAAAAGTGAGGTTTTTATGAAACAGGAATCAACTGTTGACTTATTACTAGACGTTGATCAACGTCCTTCTGCTGGTAAAGGTATTCTTCTAAGCTTCCAGCACGTATTTGCCATGTTTGGCGCAACCATTCTCGTTCCCTTGATTTTGGGAATGCCCGTATCGGTTGCTCTCTTCGCTTCCGGTATTGGAACACTTATCTACATGATTTC
>NZ_KQ970235.1:485575-490132 GCF_001579025.1 Streptococcus oralis | reverse complement strand
AGTTTATCTAGGTTCTTCATTCGCCTTTATCACAGCTATGTCTCTAGCCATGAAAGAAATGGGAGGCGATGTCTCTGCTGCCCAAACTGGAGTTATCCTGACTGGTTTTGTCTATGTCCTTGTAGCAGCAAGTGTTCGTTTTGCAGGTACGAAATGGATTGATAAACTCTTGCCACCAATCATTATCGGACCTATGATTATCGTTATCGGTCTTGGTCTTGCTGGTTCTGCTGTAACGAATGCTGGACTTGTAGCAGACGGAAACTGGAAGAACGCTCTTGTAGCCGTTGTTACATTCTTGATTGCCGCCTTTATCAATACAAAAGGAAAAGGTTTCCTTCGTATCATTCCTTTCCTCTTTGCCATCATCGGTGGGTACATTTTCGCAATGCTTCTTGGTTTGGTTGACTTTACCCCAGTACTTCAAGCCAACTGGTTTGAAGTCCCTGGTTTCTACTTGCCATTTAGTACAGGTGGAGCCTTTAAAGAGTACAACTTGTACTTCGGTCCTGAAACAATCGCCATCTTGCCGATCGCTATTGTAACCATTTCAGAACACATCGGAGACCACACCGTTTTGAGCCAAATCTGTGGCCGTCAATTCCTAAAAGAACCAGGACTTCACCGTACGCTTCTCGGTGACGGTATCGCGACATCTGTATCTGCCTTCCTCGGTGGACCAGCTAATACGACCTACGGAGAAAATACAGGGGTTATCGGGATGACTCGTATCGCTTCTGTCTCTGTTATCCGTAACGCGGCCTTCATCGCCATTGCTCTTAGCTTCCTTGGTAAATTCACTGCCTTGATTTCAACCATTCCAAATGCTGTGCTTGGTGGCATGTCCATCCTTCTCTACGGAGTTATCGCCAGTAACGGTCTAAAAGTTTTGATTAAAGAGCGCGTTGACTTCAGTCAAATGCGTAACCTCATCATCGCAAGTGCCATGTTGGTACTTGGACTTGGTGGAGCCATCCTCAAACTTGGGCCAGTTACACTTTCAGGTACTGCTTTATCAGCCATGACAGGAATCATCTTGAACTTGATCTTGCCACACGAAAACAAAGACTAATCATCTATACACAAAAAATCCACTCGATTGAGTGGATTTTTAATTACTTACTCTTTATTTCCAACAGTAAATCTTTCAATGAAATAATGGTCACGGCTAGTAAAATCATAGCCATACCGACAAAATCAATCGCATAAAACTGTTCCTTCATAATCAGAAAGGCAAAGAAAACGGCAGAAATTGGTTCTATGGAAGCTAATAAACTAGACTTAACAGGGCCTATCAGACTAGCTCCTTTTAGAAAAGCTGTATAGGCAAAAACCGTTCCGACGATGATAATCCCAGCAAATGCAAAGAGAAAATCTAAGCTGGTTGGTATGCTGGCCTGTAAGACTCCTGTGAAAGGAATAGCCACTACACCAGAAATAACCATCCCGATACCAATCACCAAAATACTGCCCCACTTCTTAATCAAAGCAATGGGAAGGATGATATAGAGGGCATAGGTCAAGGCTGAAAAGAGGCCCCAGAAAAGACCAGCAGGTGTGACAGACAACTGGTCAACTTTCCCGTGCGTCGCGATCAGAAAGGTTCCTCCAATTGCTAATCCAATCGAAATAATCTCAGCTAGAGTCGGAGCTACCTTGTCCTTGATACAAGTATAAACCAAGATCCCAACGGGGCATACATACTGGAGAACTGTCGCTGTTCCAGCATTGGTTTCCTGAATGGCAGAAAGATAGGCAAACTGGTTTAAGAAAAGCCCGAAAACTGCAAATAGTAACAGAGATAGTAGACTTTTTCTGTCTTTAAAAAAAGCACAGAGTCTATCCTTTGAAGTCGCATAGGATAAGATTACTAGTGCCAAGCCTGCAATGATAAGTCGTAAATTGGTCAAGACTAAAGCAGAAATCCCGTGTGCCATCAGGTATTGGCCACTGGTTCCAGACAAGCCCCAAGCAATCCCTGCCACTACTGTATACAGAGTTCCTTTTACGGTTTTTGACATGCTTCTCCCTACTCCCTTTGACGAATCATTTCCATGACTTGGTTTCGATCGACTATCCACTGGGCACGCTCATCCTTCTCATACGTTCGATTGGATAGAAAGATAGCCGCTTCCTGCTTCTCCCGATTACACATAATGAAGGTACCTGTATAACCCGTATGGTCGAGCCAAGCTCCTTCCAGATTCCATGATAGAGACCGCTCCTTATCATCTAAAGGAGAAAAATTTCGGCTCAATTCTGCAGCAAAATCATCTTTCAAGTAATGTTCCAGAAAGATCTGCAAATCCTTAACAGTCGAAAACAAACCAGCACTTCCAGCGTGTTTCCCTAATAGACGAGCTTTGGGATCATGAATGATTCCGGCCTCCACCCCTCTCACTGTTGGGACAGCTTGCTCAACGGGGCCAAACTTGGTTCCCGTCATTCCCCATGGTTCCAAAACTTGTTCTTCTATAATATGATCCAAGTCTTGGTTAAAGATTTTTTCCAAAAGAAAGCCCAAGAGTAAAAAGTGAACGTCCGAGTATAGGAAGGCTGGCTGATTTCGTCTGTTGAGGTGAAACATGGCTTCTCTTAATTCCTCTGCACTTAACTTGTCTCGATTGGGAATAAAGGGGTCCAAGTCTGTGGCATGGGTCAGAAGCTGCCGTATAGTGATATCAGGATAATCACACTCCGGTAAAAAATCCGTTACCGGTCGATCAATATCGAATGTGCCCTGCTGCCACAAGAAGGTAAAAACCGTCCCCACTCCCACGACCTTACTCACACTGGCTAGATCATAAACCAAACCACTTTCTGTCTTCAAGTCTCGTTCTGGATCACTCAATCCTAGATAAGACTCTTTCCATTCACCATCCTTATAATATGCAAAAGAGGCCCCGGGATAAATCCCTGCCTCAATTTGATTTTCTATTTTTCTTAGAATTTTTTCCCACTTCATGCTTCTTCAAACCACAATTCAATGTTATTGGTATCTTTACCAAGGAAGAATTTTTCAGACTTAGGGACAAAGTAGCCTGTCTTTTCAAATTTCTGACGAAGACTGGTTAGATCAAAATTCTTGACTAAAAATTTTAACATCGTCAGGTCCCAAGTGACATTGTTTTCAACAGCCAAATCTGGTCCTTGTCCTTTAGTAAAGGTAATTACTGGCGCTACTCCTTCGGGATCAAGTAAACTCTCTGTCCCTTCAGGCAAACGCAACTCCATAGAAACCTCAAATTGGCTCACGTATTTTATACTTGTATTTGAATAAAATTCAGGAACAGTTTCCAGTGGAACCAAATCTCTTATATCATCTTCTGCATGAACAAGGATCACATCCTCTTCAGGAGAAACAATCTCAAAAGCATACCCACGGTTACCTTTAAATAAGCGAGGAAGAGACTTCATCTGAGAAAGGAGGGCCTCGATTTCAGAAGGATTCTCAACCTTTATCAAGAGTCTAGCTAGCTTCTTAAGCCCTTCAACTCTGCGTGTTCGCATGCTTGGAGCCTCTTCTAAAATCAATCTCTCCGTACCTGTCTGGTCGCCTAATGAAAGAAAGGCAGACTCTTCCAGCAAAGGTTTCATCCCCAGGGTTTCAATGTAAAATCTTTCATTTAATTTTCGATTATTAACTTTCAAAGTCGGAACGATCCGAACAATCTCATTCACATTCATAAATTCCTCCAACTCTTTTATTTTAAAGGATTTTCGAATATTTTACAAGCCATATCTATTTTATTTAGAAATTTTACAAGAAAAAAACTGGGATTCCCCAGTTTCATTTCTTATAGGTAAAGTAGTTTGAATAGTGCTACTGCTGCAATACCCGCTGCAATTGGAGCTACAACTGGAACCCATGCATACCACCATTTTGAATCACCCTTGTGTTGACCAAGAACTGATTTTGGAAGGAGTTCGTGAAGAAGACGTGGTCCAAAGTCACGAGCTGGGTTCAAACCAGGTCCAGTAGGTCCACCAAGTGAAGTTACCAAGGCCATCACTAGGAAACCAAGTGCCAAGTGCGCAACTGAGATCCCAGCAGCTGTATGTGGAGCTACTTGAGCTTTCACTGCCAATTCACTTAAATCAACAGTTTGTCCAGCTTGAGTAGCCATTTGTTTCATGTATTGAAGAACCTCAGCACCAAAGAAGTTTTTAGTCAAACCAAGTGCTGCAAAGAAAAGAACAAATGAACCTACAAACTCATTGAGGAAACCGTTAACAGTAGCTGCAAAACGTGATTCTTTTGTACCGTGGTCGATGCTTGAAATTGTTGAGAAGGTACCCAAGATATTGTTAGGGTTTTCTGTCTTCAAGTAGTAAGGACGGTGAGTCGCTACAACCAAAGCTTGACCAAAGATTGCTCCCAAAACTTGTGCTAGGATGTAAAATGGAACTTGATCCCAAGAGAAAAGACCACTAACTGCAAGTCCAAGAGTGAAAGCTGGGTTGATGTGGTTTCCTGATACATTACCAAACATCAAGGCTGGGATCATAACCCCCATACCGTAACCAACTGCGATAACGAGCCAGCCACTTTGGTGA
>NZ_KQ970235.1:476484-485555 GCF_001579025.1 Streptococcus oralis | reverse complement strand
ACCCCATACCGTAACCAACTGCGATAACGAGCCAGCCACTTTGGTGACCTTTCGTACCTTTAAGTTCAACGTTAGCAACTGCACCATTACCAAGAATGATCAAAATAGCAGTTCCCAAGAATTCTGTGGCATATTTAATAGCCCATGTAAAATCCATTTGATAGATTCTCCTTAAATTTTTTTAGACAATCCTTATTCTATCAATTTTTAGGCCTTTTAGCAATATCTTTTCTAAAAGAATCTATGGAAAACGCTTTATTTAACTTATCTTTAAGAAAAGGACAAAAGAAGTCAAACTCCTTTTGTCCTAATCGTTATTCTTGACGTTGACCAAAATCTGCAATCATCTGCTCCATCTCTTGGCGACTCGGAGTAGTCAACATATAAAGGTAGTCCCCTTGTAGCTCTGCAAAGGCTGCTGGCATGATTTTTTTGACCTTGAATTGCTGGCTGTATTTGGCAAGAAGGTCCTCTTCTGAATAGACATAGTTTGCATTGGCACGACGTGATGTAGCTAGACAGTATTGAGGTTCAAATTCTGATTCTGGGAACTCTTCTCCTGCGACAATCGCCGCATAGCCTCGGTAGAGGTCCAAGGAATGGGCGAAGTTATAAACATCAATGGTAAAGCCACCTGCAGGACGGTTATTGTACTCAATGGCAATGTAGTCATCCCCGTCACGGAAAAACTCGATATGGAAAAAGCGTTCTTTCATACCAAATTCTTTGACAATGGCCTCGCCATACTTGCGCAGTTTGGGATCCATATCCTTAAGCACATAGTAGGAATTGTCCATCTTATAAATCATCAGATCAAGTGGTGTATGGGCGTAGTCAAAAGTCGTTGAAAAGACGATATTACCATCCTTGTCCACAAGTCCGTCAAAGGTACAGATTTCGCTAGAAGTGACAAATTTTTCAAAGAAATAAACGGTTGAATGATCCCATTCAGCCTTAAAGTGATTTACATCTTCTTCTGTCTCAAGTTTAAAGGTCGCTGCTGCTCCCACTCCGTTATCAGGTTTGGCAATCATTGGTAGGCCAATCGTCTCAACTGCTTGGTCCACATCTGCTTCCGTCTGGATAACAGCACCAGGTACCACAGGGACACCTGCTTTTTTGAAAAGTTTCTTCATCTCAGACTTAAACTTGGTCTTTTTGAGATCCTCTGGTTTGGCACCAAAAACATTGAATTGCTCACGAAGTGCTGCATCCAGCTCAAGCCAGTATTCATTGTGGGACTCGATGCGGTCGATTGGTCCATGCTTGTAGAACAGAAAGGCAACAGCACGCTTGACTTCGTCTATGTTTTCAAGATTATCTACACGGAAATACTCGGTTAGGCCATTGCGCAAAGGTTCATCTAGTTGTTCGTAAGGTTCCTGACCAATCCCCAAAACAGTGATGCCTTTATTAGCTAGCTCGATGGTAAACTGTTGAAAGTTTTGCGGATAGTAGGGAGAAATAACAAGGTAATTCATAGGCAACTCCTTTTATAGATACAAGTGTCCAAGAAAATAGGGCATTTGTTTGCGCCACCATTCCCAGTCGTGGGCGACATCGTGTCCCCATTCAGCAAACCAGGCTGGAATTTGTTTCTGGTCAAAGGCTTCTTTGAGCTTGTAGAAGGATGGTAGACCATCTTGTTCCCAGGCACCAAGGCCCGTACAAACGACGATTTCTGCCTGACGGTAACGATCAATAAACCAGCCGTCGTTTTGATTCCAGATATAATCTACAGGTGAGTTTTGGTAAATTGCATCGTCATTGTAGTAATCGCCAACGAAGAAACGTGCGTCGTAAACACCACTGAGGGCAATCACCTTGGTAAAGACATCTGGATGCTGGAGAAAGAAATTGAGTGCATGGTAAGCCCCCATCGAGCAACCTGTCGTCATCATGCCGTCAAACCAACCTGTCTTATGCTTGATAAAAGGAATGGCCTCCTCAATCACATAGCGTTCGTAGGCACGATGCATCTCCGCTTGGTCATGACTATTTTTCCAAGTGGCCAACCAGCTTTCACTGTCAACACTGGATAGGGTAAAGAACTGAACACGACCTTCTTCGATAAAGGAAGCACAGGCATCTATCATGCCAAAATCATAGTATTCATTGTGACTGCCACCAGATGAAGCAAAAACAACAACTGGAATCCCAGCATGTCCATAACGGTTGAGATACATTTCACGGTTGAGATTGCCACTCCAGTGGCTAAGGTTTTCAATATGCATTGGCTTTCTCCTTTCTTAACTTACCATTTCTCTGCAAAAAATCGGAGACAGTCTGGCAAATTTTCCGACCAAGGTATTTCACTATGGATAGCACCAGACTGAACTTTCAAAACAAGATTATCCAAGCCTACTCCACCTGCAATCAAATCACGGTAATAGCGAAGCGACGAATCGATATAGGCTTGCTTAATATTGCCAGCCATTAGGGTCTTGTCCGTATCGTCTGCTTCTTCTGTTCCTACATAGATAAAAATGCGCTGTTCAGGCGACAATTTCTTGCGCTCAATATAGCGGTTAAAGGCTTCTTGGTGAAGCCAGTTAGCAGATGAAAAGACACCCAGACAACCAATTCGATCTTGGTACTCTAGTCCGATAAACTGGGTAATATTGCCTCCAAGCGACGAACCAATCATAGCCGTATGCTGGCGATCAGCTTTGGTACGGTAGGTATCATCAATAAAAGGCTTAACCACCTCCATGACAAACTCAGCATACTCCACGCCCTTACCGCCAAACTGCTGGCCTGGGATAGGAGATTCTTGGAACTTCCAAGCCGCATACTCATGCATCCGCCCCAAACCATCATTGTCGATGGCTACAACAATCATGCGACTGATATCAGGGTTTCGCTTAATGGCTGGAATAATCTTCCAAGAGTGTCCGATATAGGACTCCTTGCTGTAAAAGACATTTTCGCCCATCATGAAAATAAACAACAGGGTAAAAACGGTCTGTGTCTTTCTCGTAGTCCTTAGGCAGAAGAACACGAACACGACGCTCTTTTCCTGTATAAGGAACCTTGAGTTTATGTTCTTTCATTTTTAAGTAAAAGTAGGAATGATTCATTGTCAGAAAACTCTCTATATTCAAAATTTTATCTCATTATACCATAAAAATAGAAAAAAAGTCAGTAATTGTCCATTTTAAGGATAAATAACTAACTTTTTTCATTTAATATTCTAAATTCTTCTGGTTTTTCTGATTAGAGGAGATTATCAATTAACTCATCGACAGCGTCTTTTTCAGCTTGAGGTGTGATCTTAGTGATCATAATCCCTGCCACTGCTCGCTCAACCAAACCTTCAACATCCATCCGTTTTTCATACTGCTCAGCACTCTCTATCTTAGGATTGGTCTTAGGACGATCAGGCGCAAAAATAGTACAGCAGTCCTCAAAAGGCTGGATAGAAATTTCAAAGGTATCAATTTCCTGAGCGATGTCAATGATTTCCAACTTGTCCATAGTAACCACAGGACGAATGATTGGAGTGCTAGTCACAGCGTTGATAGTCTGCATGCTTTCCAAGGTTTGGCTCGCTACTTGACCAAGGCTTTCCCCATTAATGATAACTAAACCATTTCTTACCTCACGGATACGATCGGTAATGCGCATCATAAAACGACGGGTCAAGGTCATGAGGTAGGCTTCTGGCGCCTTAGCCTTGATTTCCTCTTGAATCTCTGTGAAAGGCACCTCGATAAACTGGATATTGCCCCCAAACTTGGTCAATTTGCGGGTCAGATCTTGGGCTTTTTTAAGGGCACCAGGACTCGTGTATGGCGGACTGGCAAAGTGAACCGCCTCAATATCTACCCCTCGTTTAAGAGCTAGATAACCTGCCACGGGTGAATCAATTCCTCCTGACAACATGAGCATGCCTTTACCAGAACTTCCCACAGGTAATCCTCCTGCTCCACGAAAGGTTTCATAGGAAAGATAGGCAGCCTCCTCACGAATCTCAACCTGAAGATTAATATCTGGATTTTTCATCTGAGCTTGCACGTTTGGAATAGCCTCGAAAACAGCACCACCAAGAGTTTGATTGAGTTCTCGACTATCCAATTCGAAGTTGTGGTCGCTTCGCTTACTAGTGATTTTAAAGGTCATGCCCTCCTTGTAGATAGCTTTCATAATCTCTTGGACAGCAGACTTCAGAACTTCCACAGACTTTTCAACCTTATACACAGGAGAAAAGTTTTGGATCCCAAAAACTTGTTTGAGCGATTCTGCTACTGCTGTATAATCAGCTCCATTGAGGTAAGCGTGGGCACGGTCGCGATCTGCGGTTACCTTAACTTGAGGATAGATAGACAAAACGTCTGAAATATTATTACGAAGTTTATTGATGAAACGCATGCGATTTTTGTGTTTGGTTGACAATTCTCCGTAACGAATCATAATTTCTGAATACTGCATAAATACTCCTATCTTACTTTTCTAGTTTGATTGTAAATTAATTTTAGCTTGGTCAAAAACTGCTCGACTTGACTCATATCATTTTCCAGGTCTAGGCTTAGACGCACAGCTGACTGGGCCTTATCTTTGTCCACTCCCATGGCAATCAAGGTCCCCGCAGGTTTTCCTGCCTTGGACGAACAAGCAGAGGTTGTGGAAATGAAAATATCATAGTTTTCAAAGGCATGAACGATGACTTCACCACGAACACCCTTAATCCCAAAGGTCAGAATATGAGGGGCAAAGTCTTCCTCATCTGAAAAGACAAAAATATCTGGATAATCCAGAAGGGCTTGACGAATGACTGCCTTCATCTGCCCTGTCTTACTAGCAAAGATATCTAACTTTTCCATAGATAAACGGAGGGCCTTGGCTGTTGCTGCAATCCCTGCCACATTTTCAGTTGTCGAACGATAGTCTCGCTCCTGACCACCACCAGTTAAAAGAGGCGTAATCTTCTTACCAGACTTGATATAGACAAATCCAACACCTCTGACACCATGAAACTTATGACTCGAAAATGTTGCAAAATCCACTCGATCCGTCAAGTATTTTTCAGTCGGAATCTTAGCAAGCGCCTGAACCGCATCAACGTGGAAAGAAATGGTCGGCTTATCTACTAACAGTTTCGAAATAGCCTCAATAGGCTGGATAGAGCCAATTTCATTGTTAACTGCCATAATGGAGACAAGGGTCGTATCAGGTCGTATCAAATTCGCTAGAGCCTCAACATCCACAAATCCTTTCTCATCAACTGGAGCAAAATCTATCTCAAAACCTTGACTTTTCAGCCAAAGGGCTGATTCCTTGACTGCTAGATGTTCAATAGCTGATACGATGATGTGCATACCAAACTGGGCTTTTTCAAAGGCCACACCCTTGATGACCCAGTTATCTCCTTCTGTTCCACCAGAGGTAAAGAAGATTTCATCACTTTTCTTCCCAATCAAATCTGCAATTTGCTGCCGGGAAGCATCTAAAATTCGTGTTGCCTGATCTCCCAAACGATGGAGACTAGATGGATTTCCTACAATTTTTGAAGCGACCTGCATGTAAGTTTCAAGTGCTTCAGGATAAGGCTTGGTTGTCGCCGAATTATCAAAGTAGATCATGTTTTCTCACGCTTTCTAAAATCACTCCTTCTATTGTATCACGAAAAGAGACCTGCGACAAGAAAGGGAGGTTTCTCTTTTTTTAAGATTTTTTTAAAGAAATGAGGTATAATAAATCATAATTAAAGGAGAGTATCATGTCTAACTATCGTAGAACTTCAAAACCAAAAACAGAACACATCAAAAAGGGATTTACTGTCTTTCAAAAAACGATTGCTACCATCGGTAGTATCCTTGGCCTAATCACCGCTACTATCACCATCATGAACGCCATGGATAATAACAAAAACAACAAGAAAGAACCGACGACAACTCAAACAACTGTTGTCAAGGAAATTCAAAAAGAATCCCCTCAGGAAAATACTACTCCTAACAGGGACAACACTTCTACTAAAGAAAATACCTCGCAGGAAGAAACTTCTCAATCCAACAAGAAAGAGGAGAAAAAAGAAGAACAGAAAACAACAACTCAGGACTCTTCTACACCAGCTACAAATAAAGAAACAAGCGATAATGGAACACAGTCAAATACGACGACTTCTGAAACTAAAACGAACCAGTAATCAAAAAAATAACTTCTTTCCAAATTTGGAAAGAAGTTATTTTTTTATTGTTGCAATACTTTTCGTGGTTTGGTTCCCTCAGCTGGACCGATGACACCTGCCATTTCGAGTTCTTCCATCAGGCGGGTCGCACGATTAAATCCAACTGACAAACGACGCTGAATCATAGAAGCGCTAGCTTTCTGGGTCTCGATAACCAGAGCCTTAGCTTCTTCAAAAAGCGGATCACCACCAGCTTCTCCGTCAGAGAGATCTCCTTCATTTTCAGGAACATCTCCTGGGTCAAAGCTTTCATCGTAGTCCGCATCCGCCTGAGCCTTGATGAAGTTTACGATGCGTTCGACATCATCATCCGAAATAAAGGAACCTTGTAGACGGACTGGGTGATTTTCATCAATTGGTTTAAAGAGCATATCTCCTCGACCGAGCAGTTTTTCTGCTCCATTTTCATCCAAGATGGTTCGTGAATCTGTACCTGATGAAACTGCAAAAGCCACACGAGATGGGACATTGGCCTTGATAAGACCAGAGATAACGTCAACCGATGGGCGCTGTGTTGCGAGAATCATGTGAATCCCTGCAGCACGAGCCTTCTGTCCGAGACGAATGATGGCATCTTCCACTTCCTTGCTAGCCACCATCATGAGGTCTGCCAACTCATCTACAATGACAACAATCAAAGGCAGAGGTACTTGTTTGTACTCAGATTGGCTATTAAATTCCTCGACCTTAGCATTGTAACCAGCGATATTTCGCACACCAACCTTAGCGAAGAGTTCATAACGGTTTTCCATCTCATCCACAACCTTTTGCAGAGCCTTGCTGGCCTTGCGTGGATTGGTCACAACTGGAATCAAGAGGTGAGGAATGTCATTGTAAACCGATAACTCAACCATCTTTGGATCCACCATCATAAACTTGATCTGGTCGGGTCTTGCTTTCATCAGAATGCTCGCGATAATACCGTTAACTGCAACTGATTTCCCTGATCCCGTTGAACCTGCAACCAGTAGGTGGGGCATCTTGGAAAGGTCAAAGGTTCGAGCAGTTCCATTAACCGCCTTCCCTAGAGGAATTTCGAGGAGATTTTCTGGTTTAGTCTGAGACTGTTCCCAGAGTTCACGGAAGGAAACAGTCGCAATCTCAGAGTTAGGCACTTCGATTCCGACTAAGGATTTACCAGGGATTGGAGCCTCAATCCGAACATCCTTGGCCGCCAGAGCCAGCGCTAAGTCGTCTGCCAGATTGGAAATGCGGTTAACCCGTACACCAACTGCTGGCTTGACTTCATACTTGGTAACTGATGGCCCAATTTCAGCCCGTTCCACCGTCACCTTGATACCAAAGCTAGCAAAGGTTTCTTCTAGGATTTTGATATTTTCTCGAACAATCTTCTTTTCCTTGGATTGGTCTTTGGGTTTATCTGGCGCAAAGAGTTGCAAGCTTGGCAGTTTGTATTCGAGGGCTTCCTTGGCAGAAAAATCAACCTGCACCTCTTCATCCTCAAAATCTTCTTCCACATCTGGAACGTCAACGTCAGCCTGAGGGAGGATAATCTCCGGTTCGATCCACTCTTCCTCAGGAATTTGAGGGAAATCGTAGTCTGGTACCTCTGATAAGATTTCTCCCGTTTCAGGATCTACAGGAGGAAGCGGTAATGCATCCTGTTCTTCTTGTTCTCTCTGAATTCTGGCGGCTTCTTCAGCTTCTTGACGAGCCTTCTCTTCTTCTCTCTTGATGAAGCGTTCCTGTTTTCTCTGTTCCTGTTTTTCCATGAAGGATCTGAACTGAGCTCCAATAAAGGCTGCGACATCATAAATAGACCAAGGACTAACCAAGAGTGCCCCAACTAGAATCAAGAGAACTCCAATAAAGTACGATCCGATATTGGAGAAAAGAAAGGATATGGGGATATAGAGTCCAACACCAAGCAAGCCTCCACCAGCGAAGCTAGTCACCCGCATACCAGTCAGGTCCGTCATAACTTGAGACAGGGTCCCTTTTAGAACTGATTGCTCCAAGCCATATTTCCATACTAAGTAGGCCTCAAAAATCAAGAGCAAGCCAGCGAAGATACAGAGAAATCCTGATAGAAGTCCCTCTTGCTTGCGGATCCATTTAAAAAGAAAAAGATAGATGAGGAGACCACCTATGGCCACATAGGCCAAACTTCCGACCACCAGTCGAATGAGATTGTAAAGAGTGACACCTGCTGCACCGAGTTTAAGGGCTGCAATAATCAACAATAAGGCAATTCCTAAGGAAATCAACATCCTCTGGATAGCCTGTTTTCTTTCAAGTTCTGCTTTAGACGGTCTCCGTCTTGTTTTTGTAGTATTCTTGTTTGCCATTCTTTTATTATACCATATTTCACAGCCATTTCGAATAGAGAAAAAGATTGCACCAAATGGTAACAATCTTTCTATTCTAATCCATTTTATGCTTGTGGTTTGCGTAGGTAACCATAAACCACACCACTTACAATTGCGCCAACCAAGACAAATGCAAGGTAGAGAAGGGCATTTGAAGTAAGGGCGATGACGAAGATTCCTCCGTGTGGCGCCATGAGTTTGATTCCAGCAAGACCAACGAGACCACCTGCTACTGCTGAGCCAAGAATGAAGCTTGGAATCGCACGAGCTGGGTCAGCAGCACCAAATGGAATTGCTCCCTCAGTGATAAATGACAAGCCCATGATGATGTTTGTCAAACCAGAGTTACGTTCTTCTTTGGTAAATTTATCTTTGAAAAGAAGGGTTGCGACAAAGATGGCAAGTGGTGGAACCATTCCTCCCGCCATAACTGCTGCCATGGCTACAGAACCACCTGAGGAAACAGTCGCTGCAAGCGTACCTGTACCAAAGACATAAGCCGCTTTGTTGACTGGTCCACCCATATCAACAGCCATCATGCCCCCAAGAACGAT
>NZ_KQ970235.1:474656-476345 GCF_001579025.1 Streptococcus oralis | reverse complement strand
ACCTCCCCAAGACCGCCTAGGAAGTTATTCATAGCAGTGTTGATTTCTGCCATTGGGATGTTGACAGCTAACATAACAAATCCAGTCAAGATTGTTCCAAGAAGTGGCAAGAGAAGGATTGACTTAGCCCCTTCAAGTGAACGAGGAACTTTTACGTATTTCTTGATAGCAAGAACCAAGGCACCTGCGATAAATCCACCAACAAGGGCACCTAGGAAACCAGAAGAGACACCTGCAAGAGTTGAAGTTGCTTCACCACCTGCGGCATAAGGAATTTTACCAAAGGCAAAACCTTCTTTGGCAATAGCACCAGCCACAAAGCCAGCTACCAAACCTGGTTTTTCAGCAATAGAGTAGGCCACATAACCTGCAAAGACTGGAAGCATCAAGCCAAAGGCTGCACCACCGATTTTCATGAACATAGAAGCTAGCTCATGGTAGGATCCGAGATTGCCAAGACTATCTTGTGGCACACCAAAAGCTCCGTCGATTAAGAAGGCAAGGGCAATCATGATACCACCACCAATAACGAATGGCAACATTTGGGATACACCACTCATCAAGTGTTTGTAGAAGGCACCACCGATACTTTGTTTTTCATTAGATGCCGTTGCAGCTTTTGCTCCATTAGCAGCACGATAAACTTCAGCATCTCCTGAAAGAGCCAAGTTGATCAATTCTTCAGTCTTACGGATACCGTCTGCAACTGGACGGTTAACCAAAGGTTTTCCATCAAAGCGGTCCATCTCAACAGCCTTGTCTGCTGCGATGATAACAGCTTTAGCCTTGCGGATGTCCTCTGCAGTCAATTGGTTCCCAACACCGCTAGCTCCGTTTGTTTCAACCTTGATCCCAACACCCATTTCGGCAGCTACTTTTTGAAGAGCTTCTTGGGCCATGTATGTGTGGGCAATACCTGTCGTACAAGCTGTAACAGCTACGATAAAGTCGCCAGATTCATTGGCAGGTGCTTGAACAGGCTCCTCAGCTTTTTCTGAAGCTTGGTTAAATAGTTCGATAACTTGATCTGCAGATGTTACTTGACGAAGTTTGTCAGCAAAACCGTCTTTCATCAAGTATTGAGACAATTCTGCCAAGGCAGCCAAGTGAGTATCATTAGCACCTTCTGGAGCTGCAATCATGAAGAAGAGGTCTGTTGGTTGCCCATCCAAGCTTTCATAGTCAACACCCTTGTTTGACTTAGCAAAGAGAACCGTTGCTTCTTTGACAGCAGAGTTCTTGCTGTGTGGCATAGCAATTCCGTCACCCAAACCAGTGGAAGTTAGAGCTTCACGTGCTAAAATTCCTTCTTTAAAGGTTTCAAAATCTGTCACATAGCCATGCTCTACTAGACTATTAATCATTTCTTCAATAACTGCTGTTTTTTCAGTTGCCTGCAAATCCAGCAACATAACATCTTTTCTCAATAGGTCTTGAATTTTCATCGTTTTTCTACCTCAACTTTTTCATATGTTTCTTTAATAAAGTCCGCTGTTGCCAAGTCATCTGAGAAGGTGGTTGCTGTTCCACAAGCCACTCCCCATTTGAAGGCTTCTATTGCGTCTTTTGATTTGACAAATTCACCTGTAAATCCAGCCACCATAGAGTCACCAGCTCCCACTGAGTTTTTGACTGTTCCCTTGATAGGTTTTGCGAAGTAAGCTCCCTCAGATGTGACAAGAAGGGCCC
>NZ_KQ970235.1:469276-474516 GCF_001579025.1 Streptococcus oralis | reverse complement strand
CCGTCCCCAGCCATAGAGATAATAACGTTTTGAGCACCTTTAGCCAGTAACTCTCGCGCGTATTTCTCAATTTCATCTAAACTATTGAGTTCAACTCCAAAGATAGCTCCCAGTTCGTGATTATTTGGCTTCACCAAAAGTGGCTGGTAGTCTAAACTATCAATCAAGGTCTGTCCTTCAAAATCACAAACGACTTGCGCACCAGTCTGGCGTGTCAAGGCAATCAAATCCTTATAGATAACATTGCCTAGGTTCTTAGCACTCGAACCTGCAAACACAACCGTATCTTCTGCGGTCAAACTAGACAAAATAGCTTTCAACTCTTCTAGCTGATCCGGTTCCACATTTGGACCCGTTCCATTGATTTCTGTTTCTTGGTCTGCTTTAATCTTGACATTGATACGAGTATCTTCTGCTACTTGAACAAAACGTGTCTCAATTTGCTCTTCAGCCAAAGTATCTGTGATAAATTTACCAGTAAAACCTCCGATAAATCCAGTCGCAGTATTAGGAATATCCAAGCGCTTCAAAACACGGCTAACATTGATTCCTTTCCCACCAGCAAACTTATCATCACTATCCATACGATTGATACTGCCGACTTGAACTTGCTCCAAGCGCACGATATAGTCTATGGATGGATTAAGTGTGACTGTATAAATCATACTTCTATTACCTCCGTTTTCTTCTTAATAGCCTGCAAGAGCTCATGCCCTTGACTTGTGATGACAATAGCGCGTTTAAGTGGTGCTACCTTGGCAAAGCAAGTTTGTCCAATCTTAGACGAATCGACTAAGACATAGGTTTGTTTGGCATTCTCTAAAATAGCACGCTTAACGGCTCCCTCCTCCATATCAGGAGTCGTATAATAACCATCGTCTACACCATTCATCCCAATAAAGGCACGGTCAAAGTGCAATTGATTGATTTGGTTAAGAGCAACACCACCGATACATGCATCTGTTGCCATCTTGACACTCCCTCCAACCATGACAGTTGGAATCTGTTTTTCAACCAACTGAACCGCATGATGGATGGAGTTGGTCACAACTGTGATATTCTTATTAACCAATTCCTTGATTAAAAAAGCAGTTGTCGTTCCAGCATCGATAAAGATAACATCTTGTTCCCTGATAAGAGAGGCAGCTTTCTGAGCCAGTAGCTTCTTCTCTTGAAGGTTTTTGACAGATTTTTCTTGGATGGTTTCTTCTTCCTGCAAGGAGTGAGGTAATTCTGCTCCACCATGTACACGGCGAAGCTTGTTTTCTGCCTCCAACTCATCCAAATCTCTTCGTACTGTCGATTCTGATGTTTCTAATAGACTAACCAATTTTTCTAGGGAAACTACATGATGTTGATTTAATTCCTCTAAAATCAGTTGCTTCCGCTCAGTTTTTAACACCAAATCACCTCCTGTTATCGTTTACACTATTCATTCTAGCACAATCTCTACCAAAGTCAAGCATTTTTTGTCATTTTCTGTCAAATTCTATCATTTTTCTTATTTCCAGAATTTTTATTGCAAGATAAGAGGCTTTATGGTAGACTATTTTAGTAAGTATTGGAAGATTACTCAAGAGGCTTAAGAGGCCGTGTTGGAAACGCGGTAGGCGTGTAACAGCGTGCGTGGGTTCGAATCCCATGTCTTCCGTAGAAAAAAGAAAAACTGCACTTCGATGCAGTTTTATTTTATTTATCATACCTAAAATATTCATTTGCAAAAATCTACAACTTAACAAGTAAAAGAACACTACTTTAATTGGAGAGCGCTTTGCGAATTATATTGATTTCTAGGATACAGCAACATGTTGTATCCTTTGTTGTATCCTTTTTTTGAAAAAGAATGCTAAATAATAAAAAAGAAAAAAATAAAAACGCTGATTTATCAACGTTTTAGAAAGGTTTGCGAAAGAATACGAAATATATATGGAGCCGGTGGGAGTCGAACCCACGTCCAAACACCTGCCAACATATTTGTCTACAACCATAGGTTATGTATTGTTTTAACAGTCCCTCGACACATAACTCAAGTCTAGGAACTGCGAGTCTATTAATCTCTTATCAAACCACTAGACAAGGCTTGATCGTATCTCGCTAATCATAAGACCTGTCATTGAACACGAGCAATCCAAATCAGGTCACGCCTGCTGGTTTTTAGGCAGCTAGAGCGTAAGAAGTGTTATTTTTTGCAGTTATATTTAACTGAGCGTTTACGTCGCCACACGGGTTGCAAAATATGCCTCATAATGCCTGTCGAATCCGTAACGACCCCAGGATGTTAGAACTATTATAACCTATCTTCAAAAAAAATGCAAAATCAAGCCGTTTCTTTAGAAAAGACACCCTTTTAAGGCTTCTGATAAGGCTTGATAACCGGATACACTTAGATGGAGGCCATCCGTTGTATAGGCTGATTGAAGTTGTCCTTCTGAATCTGTCAAACTATCATAAATCGGCACAAAATCTACCTGCATATAGGCGGATGCTAGAGCCTCATAGGCTTGATTCCATTCTCTAATCTTTTCATTGGTTCGGATATAAACAGTCTGCTTGTATCTCTCTCCCTCATTGACTGGCAAAATGGAAAGGAGCTTTATTTGTGACAGCGGATATTCTCGGGCAATCGATTGGATTACACGCTCAAGATTATCCAAGGCTTCATTCATGGGAATATCTTTTCCAATATCATTTGTTCCTATTAGGAGAACAATTTGATCGACAGCATCACCATAAAGATGGGCATCCAAATTCTCTAATAACAATCTCGTCTGATAGCCTCGTATGCCACGATTAACAATCGTCTTGGCAACCCCAAACAACTCTTGCAAAGGGTAGTATTCTACAATCGAATCGCCGATAAAAATCATATCTGGTTCTAGAACAGATACTTGATTCAATTCACGATACTTGGTTTGAATTTTTTCCTGCTCCTTTAAGAGCCAATTCTCTAATAACTGTACTGCCACCCTATCCCTCTTTCTCTAACCACTTTTCTAGAATCTGATAAACCCCCGCCTGGCTGTTAGCTGGAGCTAGGGCAGTTGCAACTGCCTTGGCCTCATCATCAGCATTTTCCATAGCATAGGCAATTCCAGCCATCTCCAACATCTCAACATCATTTTCGCTATCACCAAAAGCCATAATTTGTTCTGATGTCAAATCCCAGCGCTTGAGTAATTCTTCCAATCCCCAAGCCTTGTGAACCCCAGCCTGCAGGATATCGATACAGCCATAACCGCTAGAAACAGCCCTTACACGACCATCAAAGAGGTCATTGATTTCCTGCAAAACTGAACTAGAACGTTCTTCACCAACGACCATGCTCATCTTTAGAACTCCTCCAAAGAGGTCTGAGTTTAGCTCATCCACAAAATTTGTCCTTTGGTAAAGTTTTTCAATCATCTCTGGAGTCATAAATTTTTCCAGATCTGTAAAAACCGTTCCTTCCTTGACAAAACTCCCATTCATACTGGTAACGACAAACTGATCTCGGCACTCTCTCCCTTTAAAATGAAGGAGAGCCTTGTCAACCATAGCATCATCCCAGGTCTGCGCTTGAATCAGTCTATTGTTTTCAAAAATACGCGCCCCATTGGCAACGACTAGAACTACTCTACTCGCCAAGTGCTCCAGTAATTGCCTCATACGGTGGACTTCATTCCCCGTTGCAATGACAAAACGGATATCCCTTTGATCCAGCTGATCTAAAATCCTTTCCAAGCGGGGCAGATCCAGCTGACCTCTCTGGTCTAGCAAGGTTCCATCCATGTCTGTTGCAATCAATTTAATCGTCATCATATCTCCTTTAGGGTGAGCACCTACCACTTCAACCCTACATGTTCATTCATTTCTTTATAGGCCGTGTCAATTCGTTCTTTGGTCGCCTCGTCCAACTTGTCACGATGACTGCCTCCCTCGATGAAGTCCTCTAGGATATAGGTCTGATAGAGGAAAAGCGGATAGCCTTCTGGAGAGTAAGTCCCTTTGGGTGTTCGATTGACCCAAGTAGGATGCGCTTTGGCCGTGTCAATCCTAGTCTTGCCATCTTTTTTCTTAATGGTCACATCCATGAGAACACCGCGCTCCGTCCACTTGGCATTTTCCTCATCTTGCATGGTTTCAATGCGTTGATTTGAGAGGAAATTCCCCATGGAGTAGATAATCAGTTTTTTGTCACCATCTTTTTCAACTGTTTCAGCAGGTTCAACGACGTGAGGATGCCCTCCAAAGATAATATCGGCTCCCCAGTCAATCATCTTGTGGTACAGTGTTTTCTGTTCTTCCGTCGGTTCTAGCTGGTACTCAATTCCCATCTGAGGCATGATGACAGTAATATCCGCTTCCTTCTCCGCACGCTCGATTTCTGCCTTTATCTTATCTTCATTCAGATCAGAAAGATAGCGATTATAGTCCTCTTGAGAGATATACTGCTCAATGCCATTAAAACCGTAGGAATAGGCCAGTAGAGCTACCTTGATACCATTGACTTCCTTGATGACTATAGGGGCTTGGTCACGGGATTCATGTGTGTAGACTCCGATGGGTGTCATTCCAGCCTTTTCAATAGCTTGAGCCGTTGAAACCACTCCCTCAATTTGAGAATCCAAAATATGATTGTGAGCCAAGTCTAGAACTTGGTAGCCTGCATCCTTGATCGCATCCATGACTTCCCCTGGTGCATTAAAGAGAGGATAACCTGCCAAATAGTGGTCCTTATTCACCGTTCCTTCAAAGTCACCAATTACTAAATCAGCTTGTTTGAGCCAGGGTTTTACATACTCAAAATTTTCATGGAAATCATAGGTCCCATCTTCTTTCAGAGCTGTTCGGTAGATGGGGATGTGGTAGAGAAGGTCACCATTCGCCATGATACGTGCCGTCGTTTCACCAGACTGATTTTCCTTGGATTGACTGGAAGTACTTGCAGAATCAAGAGTTTGACTACTAGGACTCGTTCCCTTACTACCTTGTACTGCTCGAACTAATAAGTTCCCCCCCATAGATAAGGCAACTGCAAGCAATAACACAATAATAAACTGGGCATTGGTCCAGGATTTATAATTCCGAAAGAAATCAACACTAGTTCTCCACACCCCATAAAGAGAGTCCTGAGACCGTCTATCTTGTCGCTTTTCCATCTTTATTCCCCCCTTGCTTTTTGGTGCAAGTTTTTTCTTTTATTATACCACAGACAAAAGAAGAATACCGTTTATTATATTATTTTTTAGGAACTTCTGCGG
>NZ_KQ970235.1:467788-469256 GCF_001579025.1 Streptococcus oralis | reverse complement strand
TTTAGGAACTTCTGCGGCTTTCTTTCTCGCCTATTTTGTGTTATCATGTAGAGGTAATGAAAGGAGAGAAAATGTCTGCAATAGAACGTATTACAAAAGCTGCTCACTTAATTGATATGAACGATATTATCCGCGAGGGGAATCCGACACTTCGCGCAGTTGCTGAGGAGGTCACTTTCCCACTGTCTGACCAGGAAATCATCCTTGGTGAAAAGATGATGCAATTCCTCAAACATTCCCAAGATCCTGTTATGGCTGAAAAGATGGGGCTCCGCGGTGGAGTTGGATTGGCCGCTCCCCAGCTGGATATCTCAAAACGCATTATCGCTGTTTTAGTGCCCAATATTGTGGAAGAAGGTGAAACTCCACAGGAAGCCTACGACTTGCAAGCTGTTATGTACAATCCAAAAATCGTCTCTCACTCTGTTCAGGACGCTGCCCTCGGTGAAGGAGAAGGGTGCCTATCTGTCGACCGTGTAGTTCCAGGCTATGTTGTCCGTCATGCCCGCGTCACTGTTGATTACTTTGACAAGGACGGCGAAAAACACCGTATCAAGCTCAAAGGTTACAACTCTATCGTTGTCCAACATGAAATTGATCATCTAAACGGAATCATGTTTTACGATCGTATCAATGAAAAAGATCCATTTGCTGTTAAAGATGGTTTACTGATTCTGGAATAAAGAAAATCCCGTTGCAAGACGGGGTTTTGTGTTATAATAGAGGCATGAAAACAAATGATATTGTCTATGGCGTCCACGCCGTCACAGAAGCCCTCCTTGCAAACACTGGAAATAAACTCTACCTCCAAGAAGATCTAAGGGGTAAGAATGTTGAGAAAGTCAAGGAACTGGCTACAGAAAAGAGGGTATCCATTTCTTGGACTTCAAAAAAATCCCTGTCTGAGATGACCGAAGGCGCTGTCCACCAAGGTTTTGTTCTACGAGTGTCCGAATTTGCCTATAGCGAGCTGGATCACATCCTTGCAAAAACACGTCAAGAAGAAAATCCACTTTTATTGATTCTGGATGGTCTAACTGACCCTCATAATCTGGGTTCAATCTTGCGAACAGCCGATGCGACCAATGTTTCAGGTGTCATCATTCCCAAGCACCGTGCTGTCGGAGTTACTCCTGTCGTTGCCAAAACGGCCACAGGTGCTATTGAGCATGTACCGATTGCCCGTGTGACCAACCTCAGTCAAACCCTAGACAAACTCAAGGCTGAAGGCTTCTGGACCTTTGGAACGGATATGAACGGTACCCCTTGCCACAAGTGGAATACAAAAGGGAAAATCGCCCTCATCATCGGAAATGAAGGAAAAGGCATCTCCAGCAACATCAAAAAACAGGTTGATGAAATGATTACCATTCCCATGAATGGGCATGTTCAAAGCCTCAATGCCAGTGTTGCTGCAGCCATTCTCATGTACGAAGTTTTCCGAAATCGACTATAATAAAAAAGTTCT
>NZ_KQ970235.1:461111-467482 GCF_001579025.1 Streptococcus oralis | reverse complement strand
TAACTATGTTCTGTAATAAATTTGTAAGCTTCTTGACCAGCGATAGCCCCATCTCCAACTGCTGTTGTTACTTGGCGAAGGTCTTTCTTGCGAACATCTCCAACCGCAAAGATACCATCAACGGCAGTTTTCATGTGATTATCTGTCACAATCCAGCCTGCCTGATCTTGAATATTCAATTCTTTAACAAAATCGCTAACAGGATCCAAACCGACATAGATAAAGACACCACCGAAGGCTTGCTCTGTCACTTGACCCGTTTTTACATTTTCAAATAGGACAGATTCTACTCGGTTTTCACCTTTAATTTCCTTGACGACAGAGTCCCAGATAAAGTTGACTTTCTCATTAGCAAAAGCACGGTCTTGCAAAACCTTTTGGGCACGAAGTTCATCTCGACGGTGAACAATAGTGACAGATTTGGCAAAGCGAGTCAAGAACAGAGCTTCTTCTACCGCTGAATCTCCACCACCGACTACGAGCAAGTCTTGGTCACGGAAGAAAGCTCCGTCACAGACTGCACAGTAAGAAACTCCTCGACTGTTCAGTTCCTCTTCTCCGGGAACTCCCAAAAGACGGTGTTTTGACCCAGTTGCCACGATGACAGTACGGGTTTCGTAAACTTGATCATCAGTGATTACCTTCTTATAGTCACCCTGGTCTTCAATATTTTCAACGTAGCCATAAAGATGCTCCACTCCAAGGTTTTCAAGTGGTTCAAACATCTTTTCAGCCAATTCAGGTCCACTGATATTGGCATAACCTGGATAGTTTTCAATATCAGATGTGTTATTCATTTGCCCTCCTGGCAGACCACCTTCTATCAAAGCCACTTTCAGATTGCTTCTAGCAGCATATAAGGCAGCGGTCATTCCCGCAGGTCCAGCACCGATAATAATCGTATCGTACATTTCGATTCCTTCTTTCTTGTTGTAACTATCTTTATTCTAACTCATTCTTGCTAGTCACGCAAGGATTATGCCTTGAAAACCAAGAGCAAACTCATGACGGCAAAGGATAACACCGGAACGACCAAAACTCCAATCATAATCATATCATAGAGATGAGCTTGGCGAGCTTTGGCTGTCTTGTCCACACCAGACATGGCTCTCAATCCAATCCAAATCCCCAGAAAAATCACGACAAGGATGGTCGTTAAGATCAAACTCTCGAAATACAAAGAAAATAAATGCAGTAGCATGATCTCTCTCGTTTCTATCTTTTTTAAAGAGTAAACTCAGCTAGTCCAACTAACTGAGTTTTCCTTTTTCTATTATATCAAATATAAGTCCGTTTGTAACTAGCAAAGAATTCTTTTGTTCGTTCTTCTTTCGGATGATTGATGATTTCATCCGGTGTGCCAGACTCGATGATTTTCCCTTTATCTAGGAATAGAACCTTGTCAGCCACTTGGGCTACAAAAGACATATCGTGACTGACCAAAATCATGGTCTGACCTGACTTGGCAGCGTCTGCAATAGACTTTTCTACCTCACCGACCAATTCTGGGTCGAGGGCTGAAGTGGGTTCGTCCAAGAGCAAAACATCTGGTTTCATAGCAAGCGCACGCGCAAGGGCAACCCGTTGCTTTTGTCCACCTGATAAGTGGCGAGGATAATGGTTTTCACGGTCAGAAAGACCAACCTTGGCCAACTCTTCCTTGGCGATTTTTGTTGCTTCCTCGTCCGATAATTTCTTAACGACAACCAAACCTTCCTTGACATTGTCAAGAGCTGTTCGGCGTTCAAACAAATTAAACTGTTGGAAAACCATAGATAACTTGCGACGAAGGGTTAGGATCTCTTCTTGGCTAATCTGAGAAAAATCAACTTTAAAATTATCAATCTGAATCGTTCCACTATCTGGAGTTTCAAGGTAGTTCAAACTACGAAGAAAGGTTGATTTCCCAGCTCCAGATGAACCAATCAAAGCCACTACTTCTCCCTTTTGAATATCCAAGTCCAGATGATCCAAGACAGTCTGACCTGAAAAGGATTTACTTAAATTCGAAATCTTAATCATTAACGAAGGTCTCCTTTCACATCTGTAGACACTGTATCAGGTGCAGAAATTGCCATTTTTCTCTCGATGAAACGGCCGAGGCTCTCAATTCCGATATTGACCACCCAATAAACAAGGGCTACGGAGATGAAACGTTCAAAATAGCGATAATCAGCTCCACCCAAAATTTGAGCCTGAGCAAAGACTTCCACAACACCTGCACTAAAGGCTAGAGAAGTTCCCTTGGTCAAACCGATAAGAGAGTTAATCAAAGTCGGTGTCGCTACCACCGCTGCATTTGGAATAATCACGCGACGGTAAACTTGAACACGAGTCATACCCAAACTGCGTGCCGCCTCAATTTCACCGGGATTAACAGAAAGGATGGCTGCACGAATCGTTTCACTTGCATAAGCCGCCTCATTAAAAGCAAAGGCCACAATCGCAAAAAGCGCTGCTGGAATCGCATTGATATTGAGACCAGTTCCCCATTGTTGGTTGATAGCTTTCAGCGCTAAAGGTATTCCGTAGTAGGTCAACATAAGTTGAACTAGGATTGGGGTACCTTTTAAGAAACTGACGAAAAAGGCCTGCAAGGGATATAGAATCTTAACACGATTGATCTTTACAATGGCAAAAATCAGGGCAAGTAGCAAACCAAAGAGTGCACCTCCAAGCGTCAACATCAAGGTTGTAGGCAGTTGTTGGACAATCCTTGGAATTCCATCAAAGACCGAACGCAAACTAAAGAGCTTACCATCCGGAATGAGTTGCATCAAACTTTGGTACCAATCTGATGCTAAAATGTTGTAACAGTCATAAAAACATCCTCTCCTGATAATGATTCATTCTATCATACTTCTGCTCGCAAGCAAATTATTTGCTACGGGCTACTCAGACTTTGTCTATCTTCTAGTTTATCACACTTTAAAACAGGGAGGCTATATATTTTACCTATCAAGGAGATAAATAAAAACTATCTCAAACCTAAGTTCTCATAGGGTTTTCTATAGCCGATTTGTTTAACAGCACCATTCTCCACTAAAATTGGACGTTTCAATAACATACCATCACTCGCTAGAAGCTTGGCTGCTTCTTGTTTTGACAAACTTCCCACCTTATCTTTCAAGCCCAGTTCACGATATTTGATCCCGCTGGTATTGAAAAATTGTTTCACTTCAAAACCGGAAGTTTCCAACCAGTTTAAAATCACGTCTTCACTTGGTGTTTCTTCTACGATGTGGACATCTTGGTATTCCAATCCAAGTTGATCTAATTCATTTTTTGCTTTCTTACAAGTTGAACATTTTGGGTATTCGATAAATTCTAACATCTTCTTTTCTTTCTATTCTTTATTTTCTTGAAATGCTGCACCTTCATGTTGCAAGAGCCAGGCTTTCTTTTCGACTCCAGATGCATAGCCTGTCAAGCGATTGCCTGACCCCATCACCCGATGACAGGGAACAAGTATGGACCAAGGATTGCGCCCCACTGCTCCACCAATCGCTTGGGCAGAAGCCACTTGCAAGTCTTGAGCTATTTGTCCGTAAGTCACTGTCTGACCATAAGGAATGGCCTGTAAGTAAGCCCAGACCCGCTTTTCAAAATCCGTTCCAATGGGAGCCAGAGGTAAGGAAGACAAATCTTGAGCACATCCATCAAAGTAAGTATCTAAATAGGAAATAACCTGGTCTAGGACAGGATGTTTCTTAACTACTTCTATACTATCTCCAGCGATTCCCCTCTCAAAATGAGTTTGGTCCTGTATCCAAATTCCATACAGATATTGCTCGTCAGCAACTAAGGATAAGGTTCCAATTGGCGACGGGTAGAGCATTTTTGCGTACTTATTCTGCTTCATTTTTTTAATTTCTGATAGGCCAAACGTTCCCCATCAACTAGAACCTTACCGACCTGTTGGAAGCCCAGCTTTTCAAAGATATGCTGCATGGCCTTGTTTTCTGCATGCGTATCTGAACGAAAATCTAGATAATCAAAACCTTCAATCAAGCCTTCTAGGAAAGTCTGAGCAACACCTTGTCCTTGGGCATCTGCTGCCACAGCGATACGGTGAAAGACCAGATATTCTGATTCTCCCCCCTGCCAACTTCCTTCATAAATAGCTTCATAGGCTTTCTCTGGACTCTTGGTCACAGCAGCACAGGCTAGTAGTTCTCCTTCTTCCAAGGCCACATAGGCTTGACCTGAGATGATATCATCGATAATGATGTCGGCATTTGGATAGCCATTTTGCCACTGGTCGCTACCAGACTCAGCTAAGCACTTTTTGGCATCCTCCATCACCTGCATAATCGCATCTACTTCGTTTGGAAAAGCTAAACGAATCTCCATCTTTTCCCCTCATTTCTAACTATTTTCTCTCATCATAGCATAATTTAAAGCTTTCTACAAGCAGTTGAAACTTGACTTTTGTTTTTTATTATTTTATAATCTAGTTATCAAAACTAGATAAAAAGGAGTTGGAAATGAATTCTAACTTTTCCTACCCAAAATGGGAAGACATTCCAAACATTGACCTCTATCTGGATCAGGTTTTACTTTATGTCAATCAAGTCTGTGCCCCTATCTCTCCAGATAAAGACAAGGGTCTAACAGCATCCATGGTCAATAACTATGTCAAACACGGTTACCTGACAAAGCCTGACAAGAAAAAATACCAACGCAAACAGATTGCCCGTTTGATTGCCATCACCACTCTCAAATCTGTCTTTTCGATTCAAGAAATCGCTCAGACCCTCAATACTCTACAAACTCAAGCGAGCTCAGACCAGCTCTACGACGCTTTTGTGGACTACATGAACCATGGGATTGATCCAGAAAATCCTATTATCCAAACCAGCTGTCAAACGGTTAAACTCTATCATCAAACTCTAGACTTAATCCTTAGCAAAGAAGAGGAGGAAATCCAATGAATACCAGTCTAAAACTCAGTAAAAAGCTCAGTTTTGGAGAGGAAATTGCTAATAGCGTGACCCATGCTGTGGGTGCCGTTATCATGCTCATCCTACTCCCTATTTCATCCACCTATAGTTATGAAGCACACGGGTTTTTATCATCCTTTGGCGTTTCTATCTTTGTTATCAGTCTCTTTCTCATGTTCCTCTCGTCAACCATTTACCACTCTATGGCCTATGGTTCGACCCACAAATACGTCTTGCGAATCATCGACCATTCTATGATTTACGTGGCTATCGCAGGCTCTTATACGCCGGTCGTATTGACTTTGATGAATAACTGGTTTGGCTATCTGATCATTGCCATTCAGTGGGGAACGACCATCTTTGGCATCCTCTATAAAATCTTTGCTAAAAAGGTCAATGAGAAGTTCAGCCTTGCCCTTTACCTGATTATGGGCTGGTTGGTTCTGGCTATCATTCCTGCCATTATCAGTCAAACAACACCAATTTTCTGGAGTCTCATGGTAACTGGCGGACTCTGTTATACAGTTGGAGCTGGATTTTACGCTAAGAAAAAACCTTATTTCCACATGATTTGGCATCTCTTTATCCTAGCAGCATCTGCACTTCAATATATCGCGATTGTTTATTACATGTAAAAAAGTTGAGAATCTTTTCTCAACTTTTTTCTTTACACATATTGATAAAATACTGGTGCAAGCGAGCATCATCTGTCAATTCTGGATGAAAAGAGGTTACCAGCATATTTTTTTCTTGGGCTGCAACGATTTGATCATCAACTGATGCTAAAACTTCTACACCCTCTCCAACACTGCTGATAATCGGTCCACGGATAAAGGTCATGGGAATCTTGCCGACTCCCTTACATTCTGCCTCTGTATAAAAACTTCCTAGTTGACGCCCATAGGCATTGCGTTCTACTACTATGTCCATAGCCGCTAGATGACTTTCTTCTTGAGAAGTGATTTCCTTAGCCAGCAAAATCAAGCCCGCACAGGTTCCAAAGACTGGTAATCCAGATAGAATGACTTCTCGGATAGGAATCAACATCTGTTGGTCACGCAAGAGCTTGCCCATGGTTGTAGACTCACCGCCAGGTAATATCAAACCCACCAAGTCACTCTGATGCTGTTGAAAATCGTCTAAATTTCTGATTTCAACACTAACAACACCTAACTTTTCTAGCACTTTAGCATGCTCTTCAAAGGCACCTTGCAAGGCTAATATTCCGATTTTCATCTATTTTCCTCGCTCTGCCATGAGAATTTGAATTTCATTCTCATTGATACCAACCATGGCTTCCCCTAGATCTTCAGAGATTTGAGCCAGAATTTGAGGATTTTGGTAGTTGGTTACGGCCTTAACAATAGCACTTGCTCGTTTAACAGGGTCGCCTGACTTGAAAATACCTGAACCGACAAAGACGCCCTC